>DAOLKI010000320.1:0-3612 GCA_035331665.1 Rhodocyclaceae bacterium | reverse complement strand
CCTCCGACGCATCCTCGGTCTTGCGTTCCAGCACCTGGATCAGGTGCCATCCGAACGGTGACTGCACGGGTTCGCTGACTTTCCCCACCGGCAACTGGTCCATCACCCGCTCGAACTCCGGCACCGTATCCCCTTGGTATACCCATCCCAGTTCGCCGCCCTTGGCGGCGGACAGGTCGTTGGAATGAAGCCGCGCGAGCTCCGCGAAATCGGCCCCGTTGTCGAGCCTTTCCTTGAGCACCACGAGCTTGCGCCGCGCTTCGGACTCGGAGACCAGCTCGTTGACCTTGATCAGGATGTGCCGCGCCCGGGTCTGACGAAGGGCCTGGGCCTGGGCCGTGCCGCCGCTCCTGGCCACCACCTTGATGATGTGCAGACCGGCAGGGCTGCGCAGGATGCCGCTCACCTGGCCGACGGACAGCTTCGCCGCCGCGTCGGCGTACAAGGTGGGGAGATGGTCCACGGATCGCATTCCCATGGAGCCGCCGGACAGGGCGTCCGGCGCGTCTGAGAATGCGGCCGCCACCTTCGCGAAGTTCTCGCCGCTGCGGATCTGGGCCAGCACGTGCTCCGCCCGGGCCTGGACTCGCGCGAGCTGGTCGGGACTCGCCTGTTCCGGGACGCGCAGGATGATGTGGGCGATGTGGACTGCCTCCGGCGGACCGGCCATTGCCTGGGGATTCGCCAGATAGTTGTCGATCTCCCCGTCGGTGACCGCGACCTGGTTGTCGACCTCGCGCTCGCGGAGGCGTGTCACCGTCATCTCGTCGCGGATCTCCTCGCGGAATTTCGTCCACACGATGCCGTCGGCTTCCACCGCCGCACGGAATTCCCCGAGGCTCAGGCGATTCGAGTCCGCGATGCGGCGCAAGGTCGAGTCCAGTTCCTGGTCGCTGATCCGCAGGCCGGTTTCCCGGGCGTACTGGAGCTGGACCCGGTCCATGATCATGCGTTCGAGCAACTGGCGGGTCAATTGCTCATCGGGGGGCAGCGGGGTCCCCTGGGAACGCAATTGGCGCTCCACCATCTGCTTGCGGGAACGCAACTCGAAAAGCGTGACGGCTTCGTCATTGACCACGGCGACGATCCGGTCCGCCTCGATGGGAGCGGCCGGGCGCGTTTGCGCGAACGCCACGGACGGCGGAAAGAACGAAATCAGCGCCGCCAGCGCGGCGAGAAACGGTTTGAACATAGGCTCTCAATCGGACGCGAAGACGGGATCGGCAGTCGGCTGGTTGATGCGGCCGTAACCGGGGATGTTGCGCTTGAGTATCTCCAGGGGATTCGACCCGATGCGCGAGAATCCGTTCAACTCCAGTTGCACGAAGACCGCCGTGCTGGCCCGGTTGGCCAAGGTTGCGAGTCGCTGGACGACGAACCGGCCGACCCAGCATCCCCCGTCGAACTCGAGGCCTCCGACGCTCTCGATGATGCGATGGTCTTTGGTGGAATAGTTGTAGCGCCCGACGCCGTACCATCCGCCGCCGACCGGCCACTGGCCCGACAGGTCGATCTGTCCGAGGGAGTCCCGCGAATAGCGGTAGCCGGCGTTGAGCACTTTGCCCGGTTCCGGCTGGTAACGGCCGCCCATGTTGATCCGTTCCGTGCGCCCGTCGCGCGGGTTGTACTGCCATCCGGTATCGAACCAGACGCCGCGCGCGACCTGTCCCGACAGGGCGGCCAGCAGATCCGCGGCGCGGCTCGTACGGGGCGTCTCGAGGGTGCCGTCGGCCCGTCGCAAGGTCACGTGCTGGGTCGTGAAGTAGTGGACCTGCCCGAGGGTCCCGCGCAGCAATTCGGCGCCGCTGTCCGGATCCACGAGGCGTGACGTGACGGCCGCCGTGAGTTGGTTTGCGTCGGCGATCCGGTCGCCCCCGCTGTAGCGGTTCTCGGAGAAGATCTGCGCGAAATTGATGTCGGCGATCGCCGTGTCGAAATTCGGTATCTGGTTCTGATCCCGCTTGGGCACATAGAGGTAGTAGAGCCTGGGCTCCAGGGTCTGGTTGAGCCGGCGCCCGAAGAGTTCGGTCTCCCGCTCGAACACCACCGTGCCGTCCAGGCTGGCGATGGGAACGTTGCGCGTGATGCGGTCCGGAACGCCGGCGCCCTGCCGCTCCAGGCTGTACGAGGTCGAATGCAATCCGATCTTCGGCGTCAGCGAGAAGGCCGTCCATTCGATCGGCATCGCCACCTGCGGGTAGAGCGTCGTGCGGCGGCCGAGCACCTGCGTGGGATGGCCGAAATTCACGAACTCCCCGCCGAAGGTGGCGACCGCACCGTAGGGCAGGTCGGGCCGCGCGGCCCGCAGCGTGAATTGCGGCAGGCGCTTGTAGGGCGTCGGGATCAGGGTCCCCGACGCCGGATCCTGGAGCGTCTGGTAGCTTTGCGAGGTGAGGCTCGCGCTCCACCAGCTCCCCGAGTAGTTCAGCTGTCCCTTGCGCAACAGGTTGCCCTGGGACACGGTCGATACGCGCGTGGACAGATCGCTGAAGTAGGTGTCGTCGGAAACGCCGTTCAGGTCCAGGCTTCCGGAAAAACCGTCGCCCAGATTGGAGTGCGTGTGGCTGATCGAATAGCCGGACCGCCGCCGGTTCGCCAGGTGATCGTTGGGAAGGTATTCGAACCTCGCCTGGCCGAAATAGCCGTGATCCAGGTAGCGCAATTCCGTATTCCACTGGGCACCCCGGCGCGACAGCAGCCGCGGCGCGATGGTCGCATCCATGTTGGGCGCGATGTTCCAGTAGAAAGGAACGGTGAACTCGAGGCCGCTCTTGCTGGTGCTGCCGAAGGTGGGCGCCAGGAAACCCGACTTCCGCTGGTTGTTCAGCGAGAAGCTCATCCAGGGGGCATAGAAGATCGGGAACCCCTTGAAGCGCACCGTCGCGTCGTTCGCCTCCCCCCGCTCGGCATCGTAGTCGAGCCGCATTTCTCCGACATCCGCGTACCACGCCGGGTCGCTGCCCGGTCCGCACGTGCTGTAGGTGGCCCGGGTCAGGCGGAACTGGTTCTCGCCCTCGAAATCGATCCGCTCCGCGCTTCCGTATCCGGTGATCGGCGGCCGGTACTGGCCCTGGGTCGGCGCGACGTCCGACGAACCGGGCAGCACCGGGCCCGTGGCCTGGACGGCCTTCGAGCTTCGCGTGATGCTGTAGGCCGGCGACTCGAAGAACCCGGTGCTCTCCTCCATCTTCATGCGCAGGCGGGGGCCGGACATCTGGTCCTGGTCGCGCGTCAGGCGCACATTGCCGACGGCATCGACCTCGTCTTCCTGCTGCCAGTAGGTCAGCCGGTCGGCCTCCAGCGATGTCCCCAGCTTGCGCAGTTCCACCGCTCCCGTCGCGACGACCTCCCGGTCGTTGATGCCGCGGATGTCGTCGGCGACCACGAAGGTCGGCCCGGGTTCGTCGGAACCCTGGCTCCTGTCCGCAGGCAATCGCCGGGTAAGCCGCAGGGTCGCGTCCGGAATCAGTCCGGCCGCGACATGGGCCGAATAGAGGGGCGCGACGACGGGTGGTTCGCCGACCTTCGGCGGTTCCCCCGCCAACGCGGCCGCCGGGACCTGCACGGGCTGGCCCGGGGCATCGGACGACTGCCCTGGCGCCGCGGTCGCCG
>DAOLKI010000319.1:0-3622 GCA_035331665.1 Rhodocyclaceae bacterium | reverse complement strand
CCGGCGACCCGGGCGGCGACCGCCAGCAGGATGCCTGCGACGAGCGCCCGGCGCGGCAACCGGCCGCTTGCCCACCCGACGGGCGATCCGCCCTGCGCGCCCCGCTCGGCCATGGACCGGTCCGCGCCGTCCCGGGCGCCTAGCCCTTGCCCAGCGACGCCACGTCCTTGCGGAACCTGTCGCGCAACTCGGGGTTGTCCACGTGGGCGGCCAGGGATTCGCAGAGATCCGGCAAATTGCCCGCCTTCTTCGCCTCGTTCTTGACCAGCAACCGGGCCATGGGACCGATGGCGCGCGCCAGGCTCTTCTCGAGCATTGCGATCGCCTCCGCGCTCAGCCAGGGGCCCGCCGTGGCGACGGGCCCGGAAAGGGGAATGCTGGCGACGGGCGTCGACGGCTTCGAATGCGCGGGCGGGAAAGAACGGGCGTCGGCGGTGCTGCCATCGACCGGCCGGCTGCGCGAGGAGGCGTTGTCCGCCTTGACCTCCAGGGCCTTGCGGAAAGCCTCCCGGTGCGCCGGATCCGATATGCTCTGGGCAAGCATCTCGCGCAGTTCCGCCGCATCGGCCGCCCGCCCCCGGGCCTTGCGCACCAGCAGCGGCGCCAGCGGGCCCAGGTAGCGCGCCAGTTCCTTCTCCATCCCGGCCAGGGCCTCGGGATCGAGGCCGTCGGCGAGGGGCGGCGCGGCCGACGGCTCGCCGAGCGGAATGGTGCGGTCGGCCAGACCCGGGTCCTCCGCGTCGGCGAGGACCGCATAGAGGTCGTGCGCCCGGTCGTGCTTGTCCCGGTGTTCGCCCAGGTGGCGGAAGGCCCGCTCCCCGCCGTCCGAGAGGCAGGCCACGACGTCGTAGAAGGCGCGCGACACGAGCAGTCCGTTGGCTTCGGCGAAGCTCATCACCCGCTGCGCCACGTTGATGCCGTCCCCGATCACGTTGCCCCGGCCGTTCAGGTCGTTGAGCACCCGCACCGGGCCGATGTGCAGCCCCATGCGCACCTTCAGGCGCTCCTGGGCGGCGAGGCCGCGGCGGATGTCCACGGCGGCGTGCAGCACCTCCTCCGGGTCGCCGAGGAAGCAGATGGCCGCACCGTCGCCGGTGTCCAGGGTGATGCGTTCCGGGTCGGGCACGTGGGCGAGCTTGCCGGCGATCAACTGGTTGAACGCCGACTTGAGCTCGTACTGTTCGTTCACCGAAGCCTTCGAGTAGGCGACGATGTCCAGGAACAGCACGGTGCAGACCATGTTGCGCCGGTGGCTGTCGGCCAGCCCCGCGGCCGCCATGGTCACCGACCGGTCCGGGCCGCCGCCCCACGCGAAAGTGCGCGTGTTCTGGCTGTCGCCGGCGATCACGGAGCGGTCCCGCCCATCGGCCTCGCGGATGCGCGTCCTGAATTCGGCGACGCTCTGCGGCCGTTTCGTCTCGTCCGGCGACAGGGCCCAGTCGATGGCCGCCAGCAGGGTGTCGCCGACCAGCCCGCGCCGGTCCAGGCGCACGGCGGGAATCATGCCGTCGTTCTTGAGCCGGGCGGCGGCCTCGACGGGCTTCTCCCCGGAGACCAGCCAGTACATGACGGCGGCAAGGGAGTAGAGGTCGGTCCAGGGTCCCTGGTTTCCCTGGCTGTGGTATTGCTCGAAGGGGGCGAACCCCGGGCTCACGATGCTGGTCAGGTCGCGTCCGGAGGCCGTGCGGCGGGCGGCTCCGAAGTCGATCAGCACCGGGGAGCCGTCGGCCCGGATGTAGATGTTGTCCGGCTTGATGTCCCGGTGCAGGAATCCCCCCTTGTGGATCATCTCCAGTCCGTCGAGCAGGGGATTCACGATGCGCAACAGTTCCATCCGGTCCAGCGGACCGCGGTGCGGCATCCAGCGCTTGAGGGATTCCCCCGATTCGTATTCCATGACGATGTAGGCGGTGCCGTTGGCGGGGAAATAGCGCAGCACGCGCACGATGTTCGGATGGCGGAAGGCGGCCAGGGCCCGCGCCTCGTCGAGGAAGCGCTCCAGACCCCAGCGGAACTGGTCGTCCGTCGCGTCGCCCAGGGACTGGACGCTGCCGTCGGGCACCCGCGTCGCCAGGTCCGCCGGCAGGTATTCCTTGATCGCGACCGAGAGGTCCAGGTTGGCGTCGCGGGCGAGATAGGTGATGCCGAATCCGCCGCCGCCCAGCGTCGCCTGGATCTGGTATTCCAGGATGCCCGCGCCCGGTTTCAACGCGTGCGCCACGCGGGGCCCGCCGCCCGGGCCCAGGTTCACCGTGTTCGGGTGGGCATCCATGGACGGGTGTTCAGCAGGCGTGGAAGGACTCGCCGCGGAGGCGCGACCGACGGCCGTGGCCGGTCGGCGCGGCCGGCGCCGCGGCCCCGAGCGCCGCCGAAGTCTTCACGGGCCTCAACCCTCGATCATCTGCATGGCCTTCTCCAGGCTGCGGCGCATGCGGTTGAAGGAACTGGACAGGACGGCCACCTCGTCGCGCCCCTTCTCGGGGAATTCCGGCTCGCTGAAATCGCCGGTGCTGATGCGGTCGGCCGCTTCGGACAGGCGCCGGATGGGACGCACGATCAGGAAGCTCAGCATGAGGTTGAGGACGACGAAGACCACGAGGAAGACCACGGCCAGCGACGACATGAACGCCACGAACGCCTTGTCGGCATTGCGCCGCGGCACTTCCATGGGCACGGTGACGACCTGCGCGCCGACCACCTCGTTGAGCTTCCAGCCGAAGCCGTTGGCGGGGCCGTAGATCTTGATCATCGACGGTGGCGACGCCTCGGCGGAGGTATGGCATTGCAGGCATGCGGGATTGGTGATCTTGATCGGGCGCGCGATGAAGAGCTGGCGGCCCGTCGGCGAGTCGCGTTCGGCGACTATTTCCTGGGCATCGGCCCCCTGGCGAAAGCGGTTGACGATGTCCGTCTCCCAATCGGTGGCGCGGTCCCGCGGGTTGGTCGGGTTGAGGGTCGCCTCCTTGTAGGAATAGTCCGGATACTTCTTGCGCAGTTCGTTGAAGATTTCCGTGGCCGCATACGCCGGCACGGTCTGCGGCAGGAACACCTCGTCTACCACCTTGATCAGTTCCGGCCGGATCTGGTCCACCGTGTACTTGCGCACCGACAGGGCCGATTCCATGATCAGCCCGGCATCCCGATGCACCTCCTCCCGGGCATTCTGTTGCAGCAGGCGATAGGACACGAAACCCGCCGCGGCGAAACCGATGGCGAAGACGACCACGAGCACGAGGTTGAACTTGAGGCGCAATCCCATGGCTTTCTCCTTGTGGTTGGCGGGCCTTTTGGACTGGGTCTCCCGCGCCCCGGGGTACGCCACCGTCGGTGGCAGGCGCGGATTTCGCGGCCATTGTATTCCGATGGCCCCGCAATTGTTTCAAATTTCAACCAGTTCCGGGTCCGCCCGGGAAGCGGCAGGGATTGCGGCCGGAACCGACCGCCTCAGGCCCCGCGCTTGCGCGCGGCCGCCGTCCTGACCATCTCGGCGAGGCGCCGGGCGGCCGCTTCCGGATCCGGGGCGGCGCAGATGGCGCTGACCACCGCGAGGCCGTCGGCGCCGGCGGCCAGCACATCCCCCGCGTTGGCGGGCCCGATTCCGCCGATGGCGACCAGGGGTAGC
>DAOLKI010000318.1:0-3676 GCA_035331665.1 Rhodocyclaceae bacterium | reverse complement strand
TTCACCAAGCTCTTCAACCTCTACGGCGGGGTCGCCGCCTGGGCCCAGCAGGTCGATCCTGCGATGCCCACCTATTGAGCCATTCGGAGCCACCATGAAGAAAGCACTGCTACCCGCCCTGATCGCCCTGGCCATTCCGGGTGCCGCCGGGGCGGCCGACCTGCTGGCGGTGTACCGCGACGCGGTGGCCAACGACCAGGTATTCGCGGCGGCCCGGGCAAGCCAGGTCGCGGGCCAGGAAAAACTGCCGCAGGCCCGCGCCGGCCTTTTGCCCACCCTGAGCGCCACGGCCAACACGACGTGGAACGACACGGATTACCAGCGCCGGACCCCGGGCGCGCGGACGGCCTACGGCGAGTACAACAGCCACGGATGGAACGTCCAGTTGTCGCAACCGCTGTTTCGCTGGCAGAACTGGGTCCAGTACAAACAGGGAGAACTGGCGGTGGCCCAGTCCGACCTGCAGTTCGGCCTCGCCAGACAGGACCTGATCGTGCGCGTGGCGCAAGCCTATTTCGACGTGCTCCTGGCCCAGGAAACCCTCGCCACGGCGAAGGCCCAGAAGGTCGCGATCGCGGAACAGCTGGAATCGGCGAAGCGCAATTTCGAAGTCGGCACCGCCACGATCACCGACACGCACGAGGCCCAGTCGCGCTACGACCTCGCCGTCGCCGCGGAGATCGCCTCCGACAACGACCTGACGGTCAAACGCCAGGTCCTGCGCAGTGTCACCGGCAAGGAACCGGACAGCCTGAAGGGCCTGAAGCCGGGCATACAACTGGGCCGGCCCCAGCCGGACAACATGGTCAACTGGGTCCAGTCCGCCGAAGAAGGCGCCCTGACGGTCCAACTTGGTCAGGTGGGGCTCGAGAATGCGGACCGGGAAATCGAGAAGCAGCGGGCGGGGCATTACCCGACGCTCGACCTCGTGGCGGCGCGCAGCCGGAGTTCCCAGACCGGCAGCCTGAATACTCTCGGCGTCCTGGGCAGCAACGCCGGGAGCGACACCAACTCGCGAACCATCGGGCTGCAGCTGGCGGTCCCGATCTTCGCGGGTGGTTCCGTCATGTCCCGGGACCGGGAGGCCGTCGCCCTGCGCGAGAAGTCCCTCGCCGACTTGGAGAATGCGCGCCGGCAGGCGGCGCTCGCGGCCCGGCAGGCCTACCTGGGCGTCACGTCCGGACTCGCCCAGGTGAAGGCCTACGAGGCGGCCGTGGTCTCATCCCAGTCGGCCCTGGAATCGAACAAGCTCGGGTACGAGGTGGGCGTGCGCATCAACATCGACGTGCTGAACGCCCAGAGCCAGCTCTACGACACCCGCCAGAAACTGATCAAGGCCCGCCTCGACACCCTGGCCGCGCTGCTCAAGCTGAAGGCCGCCGCCGGCACGCTCGGGGAGGACGACGTGGCGGCCGTCAACACCCTTCTCGAATAGCCGACTCGATCAGTTGCATCGTCCGGCCGGTGGCACCCCGGTGCCGGCACGTGAACTCGCGGCCGGCATTCCCCATCGCCTGCAATCTGCCGGGCCCGGCCAGCAGTTCGCAGGCCTCGGCGACAAGACGGGCGCCGTCGGGAACCTGGATCGCGGCACCCGCCGCCAGCGCTTCGCGCGCCGCATCGGCGAAATTGTAGGTCGATGGCCCGAGCAGGATCGGTACCCCCAGCGCGCAGGGTTCGATAAGGTTCTGGCTTCCGAAGTCGAGCAGGCTGCCGCCGACGAAGGCCACGTCGGCGACACCGTAGTAGGCGAACATTTCCCCCATGCTGTCGCCGAGCCACACCTGCGTGGCGTCCCCCACGGGTGCCCCGTCGGAGCGCCGCTGGCAGGTGAATCCGGTCGCCCGGATCTCCTCGGCGACCGCGTCGAAGCGCTGCGGATGCCGCGGCACGATCATCAGCAGGGCATTGCCGTCCGGCCGGTTCTTCCAGGCGGCGAGAATCACCGTTTCCTCGCCTTCGCGCGTGCTGGCGCAGAGGAAGACGGCACGCGCACCGATCCGGCGGCGGAATTCTGCCGCCAGAAGCGCCTGGTCCCGGGGAGGTGCGATGTCGAATTTCAGGTTGCCCGTGACGGACACCATGCCGGCCCCCAGCGCCGAAAACCTTTCGGCGTCGGCGGGTCCCTGCGCCCCGATGGCCGAAAGTTTCCCGAGCGTTTCCCGCGTCAGGGCGGCGACCTTGTCATAGCGATTCGCCGACCGTTGCGATAGCCGCGCATTGACCAGCACGAGCGGGACATGCCGACCGCGGCAGGCGGCGACCAGATTCGGCCACAGTTCCGTCTCCATCACCAATCCGAAGCTGGGCCGGAAGTGGGCCAGGAACCGAGCCACCGCCCAGGGCGTGTCGTACGGCAGATAGGCCCGCGCCACGGAGTCGCCGAACAACGCCTCCCCCGCCTGCCGGCCCGTGGGCGTCATGTGGGTCATCAGGATGCGATGGTCGGGGAAGCGTTCGCGCAACCGGGCCACGAGGGGCTGGGCCGCGCGGGTCTCGCCGACCGATACGGCATGGATCCAGATCAGCGGCCGCGAGCCCCCTTCGCCCACCCCGAAACGGCCAAAGCGTTCGCCCCAATGGCGCCGGTATTCCGGCTGCCGGCGTGCCCGCCAAAGGAGATGCAGGATGGCCCAGGGCAGCAGCGCCACCAAAACGAGGGTGTACAGGAGGCGGCTCACGTCGCCGCCACCAGACCGTCCAGTTCGGTGCAGACTTCGCTGGGGTCGGGCGGACGGCCCGCGGCACCGAGATTGACCGCGCGCCGCCCCGCGTAGACCCCGGTGAGTGTCGGGTCGGAGGCGCGGAACAGGGCGATGGTCGGCCGCCCCAGCGCCGCGGCGAGATGCACGAGCCCGGTGTCCACACCGATCACCGCGCGGGCCCCGGCGAGCAGGCGCGCCATATCCGCCAATCCCAGCGGCGGGGCGGCCAGATTGCCCGGCAAGGCGGCGGCGAGGCGCGCGGCGCGGGAGCGCTCGTGGTCGCTGCCGCCCGGCAACACCGCCGCCCAGTCGCGCCGCCGGAGATCGCCCATCAGGATCTGCCAGCGTTCCTCGGGCCATTCCTTGGACGCGCGGCTCGTCGCCGTGAGCAGCACGGCATAGGGCCGGTCGCCGACGGATGCGCGCAACCAGCCATCGTGCATGGGCGGCGCGCAGATCCCGTAATCGCAGGGATCGTCGAGCCTGTAGCCCATGATGGCGGCGGCCAGGCGCCGATTTCGCTCCACCGCGTGCAGGTGGCGGGGGATGGGGAATCCGCGGTCGTAAAACCGTGCGGCAACCGCCTCGCGGGCCGAACCCCGGTCGTGACCGCCCCGCCAGCCGCCCGGGGCGAGGCGCGACTGCCGTGCGATCAGCGCGCTTTTCAACAGCCCCTGGGAATCGATCACCGCGTCATAGGCCTCGGCGCGCAACCGGCGCCGGAAATCGCCGATCTCCGACCAACAGGACCGCCGGACCAGGCATTTCCGCCAGCGCCGCACGGCCACGGGAATCACCTGGCCCACGGCCGGGTGCAGGCGGGGAATGTCGACGAAGGCTTCCTCCACCACCCAGTCGATGCAGACCCCGGGGAAACGGCGCGCCAGATCGCTCGCCACGGGCAGGTTGTGGACGACGTCGCCGAGGGAGGATGTTTTGACGAGGAGGACGCGCATGGGTCCGGACGGCGG
>DAOLKI010000317.1:0-3687 GCA_035331665.1 Rhodocyclaceae bacterium | reverse complement strand
CCTCTTCGTGGACGACGAGGAGGTGAAGAACCTGCGCACGGCGCTCCAGGGGGAATTGCCCCAGCGGCATTTCGGCGACGCCGTGCGGCTGGAGGTGGCGGACAACTGCTCGGAGGAGATGGCCGGCTTCCTGATGCAGCAGTTCGGCCTGTCGCCGGCGGACCTGTACCGGGTGCCGGGCATCGTGAACCTGGTCCGCCTGATCTCGGTGCCCGACCGGGTGGACCGGCCGGACCTCAAGTACCCGCCCTTCCAGCCCGGCATGCCGAAGGTGCTGACCAAGCGCTTCGACGTCTTCGCCAGCATGCGCCGCCAGGACATCCTGCTCCACCATCCCTTCCAGTCCTTCAGCCCGGTGATCCAGTTGCTGGAGCAGGCCATCGACGATCCGCAGGTGGTGGCGATCAAGATGACGGTCTATCGGACCGGCACCGACTCGGTGCTGATGGAGCACCTGCTGCGGGCCGCCCAGAAGGGCAAGGAGGTCACCGTGGTGGTGGAACTGATGGCCCGCTTCGACGAGGAGGCCAACCTGTCCATCGCCGCCCGGCTGGAGGAAGTCGGCGCCCACGTGGTCTATGGCGTGTTCGGCTACAAGACCCACGCCAAGCTCCTGATGGTCCTGCGCCGGGAGGACCACGGCTACCGGCGCTACGTGCACCTGGGCACCGGCAACTACCATCCGCGGACGACCCGCTTCTACACGGACTTCGGACTGCTGACCTGCAACGAGGAGATCGGCGACGACGCCAACGAGGTGTTCAAGCAGATCACCGGCCTGGGCAAGGCGGGTGCCTTGAAACACCTGTGGCAGGCGCCGTTCACCCTGCATGCCAACATGGTCGCGGCGATCCGCGCGGAGACCGAAGCCGCGCGGGCCGGGCGGCCCGCGCGCATCATCGCCAAGATGAACGCCATCATGGAGCCGGCCGTCATCGAGGCACTCTACGAGGCCTCCCAGGCCGGCGTCGAGATCGACCTGATCGTCCGCGGCGCCTGCGCCCTGCGGCCCAGGGTACCCGGCCTCTCGGACCGCATCCGCGTGCGCTCGGTGATCGGGCGCTTCCTGGAACACCACCGGATCTTCTATTTCCTCGCCGATGGCGAGGAAAAGGTCTACCTCTCCAGCGCCGACTGGATGGAGCGCAACTTCTTCCGGCGCATCGAGGTCTGCTTCCCGATCCTCGACCCCAAGCTCAAGCGACGGGTGATCAAGGAGGGCCTCAAGCCCTTCCTGTCGGACAACTGCCAGGCCTGGGAGATGGACGCGGACGGACAATACCGGATGCGTACCACCCGGCGCGCGCGCTATAGCGCCCAGGAGCATCTTCTGGCGGATCTGGCGGCGGCCATCCAGTAGGCATCCGCCGGTCACCCGCCCGCCGGCCGCTCGCCGGCGACGCGCCGGCAGGCCCGGCCGACGAAACCGGCCCGGGGCCGGTTTCGCCCTTGCCTAAACGATTTCCATGCGGGATACTTCGGCGGTTTCGACCGCCGGCCGCCCGATCGGGGGAACGACGCCCGACCGGCGGGAAACCAACCGGCAGGCGTGAATCCAGGAAATCGATTCTCGCGCCCGCTCCCTGACTGTCCCGCCGGGGTCGCCCTCTGTGCCGGAATTCCCGCCGTCGCGCCGGGAACGAGGCACGCTCACTGCCCAAGGGATAACCGCCATGAGCGTACTGACCAAGACCGGCGTCAACAGCGTGCTCGGCACGCCCGCCGCCGACCAGATCCTAGTCTCCAACCCCGACGACGCCCTGGCCGGCCTGATCGACGGCAGCGGCGGCATCGACGAGCTTCGCTTCACCAGCACCAGCGCCGAATACCTGATCTTCGGCGCCAACATCGGCAACGTCGAGTCGGTGGTCATCGGCACCGGCAACGCCGTCGCGGCCGTCACCACGGGCACCACCGCCGAGGCCGTGGACGCCTCCATGGCCCTGAACGCCCTGGCGATCACGGGCAATGCCGGCGCCAACGAGATCGTCGGCACCGCTTATGCCGACACCATCAACGGCGGCAAGGGCAACGACGTTCTTTACGGCGGCGATGGCAACGACACCTTCCTGGTCGCCGCGGCCGTGGACCACGGCAGCAACGAGGTCATCGACGGGGAGGATGGTTACGACACCCTGCTCTTCGCCGGCACCACCGCCGGCGACACCCTCACGCTCTCCGCCTACACGGATGTGGAGGCCGTTGCCCTGTCCCCGTCCTCGGGCACGACGGCGCTGCACATCAACGCCCAGGAGGTGATGAACGGCACCGGCCTCGCCATCACCGGCAACGCGGGCGCCAACGTGCTGACCGGGACTTTCTGGGGCGACGTGCTCTCCGGCGGCGCCGGCAACGACACCCTGAACGGCGGCATCGGCGACGACCGGTTCATGATCGGCGCCCTGGCGGAATACGGAAGTTCCGAATCCATCAACGGGGGCCTGGGCAGCGACACCATTATCTTCGCCGGCGCCGCCGGACAGACCCTGGTCCTCAACTCGGGGACGACGGCCGTCGAGCAGGTCCTCCTGCGCAATCCCGCGGCGCCCGAGGCCGCCGCCAACCTGGACGCCCACAACGTGGCGGCCGGCGCCGGCGGCGCGGGGCTTTCCCTGGTCGGCAACAACGGCGCCAACGTGCTGACCGGATCGGCCGGGCGGGACTCGCTGGCGGGCTTTGGCGGCAACGACGTGTTCCTCGTCACCGCCGTCTCCCAGGTCCCGGTGGGCGAAACCATTTCCGGCGGCGACGGGACGGACGAGATCCGCTTCGCCCTCGCCTCGGGAGGCGAGACCCTGACGCTGGAGGGACGTGTCGTCGATTCCGTGGAGCGCATCGTGATCGGTACCGGGACGGCACCGGCCGCCATCCTGACCGGAACGGCGGCCCTGAACATCGACGCCACCGGCGTCGTGCTCGACCTCATCTATGCCGGCAATGCCGGGCCCAACAACATCCAGGACGACGCCGGCAACAGCCTCATGGAAGGCGGCGGCGGCAACGACACCCTGCAGGGCGGCGACGGCAACGACACCCTGGTCGGCGGCGCCGGCAACGACATCCTCTCCGGCGGCGCCGGCGACAACCTCTTCCTGTATCGGGACGCCGCGGAAGCCGGGCCGGGCGAGGTCATCGTCACGGCCGGCGGCACCAACGTCCTGCGCTTCGTCGGCGCCTCGGGCGTCCTGCAGGTGCCCCTGTACGATACCCAGGAGATCCATTTCATCGACCTGCCGGGGGCGACCCCCACCTCGCCGGTGGGCGTCAACGCGGCGGCCTGGAGCGGTGGCGCGCTGATCGTCGGCAACGGTGGCGCCAACGCGATCACCGGCACCTCCGCCAATGACACCATCGTCGGCGGCGCCGGGGCCGACAGCATGGCCGGCGGGCCGGGGCACGACCTGTTCCAGGTGGCCTCCGCGGCCCATGCGACGGGCGACACCTACGTCGGCGGGACGGGCTTCGACACCGTGCTCCTCGGCACGGCCGGCGCCTATGCGTTTTCCGCCGCGACGGCCGGCATCGAGCGCATCAGTTGGGCTGCCCCCCTGAATGCGGCCGCCGGCGCGAACGTGAATGCCGCGGCGGTCACCACCGGCCTCGTCCTGGAAGGCACGGCGGGCGCCAACGTGCTCACGGCGGGCGCCGGCAACGACACAATCGTCGGCGGCGACGGCGCCGACTCCC
>DAOLKI010000316.1:0-3690 GCA_035331665.1 Rhodocyclaceae bacterium | reverse complement strand
CGGCCGCCTACGACTCGGTCAGCCGCTTCCTGCTCGAGAACCTGGACATCCGCGGCGCCCTGGTCCGCCTGGGCCCGGCCTGGCACGAGATGCGCTCGCGCCATGCCTACGCGCCGCCCGTGCGCGACCTGCTCGGGCAGCTCGCCGCCGTGACCGTGCTGGTGGCCGGCAACCTGAAGCTGCCCGGGCGCCTCACCTGCCAGCTCCAGGGCCACAGGCCGGTGCGCCTGCTGGCCATGGATTGCGACGAGCAGCCGCGCCCGCGCGGCCTGGCCCCGCGCTTCCTGGCCGCGCGTTTCCTGGGCTACGTGCCCGTGGCGGCGTGGATCGCGGGGGCCGGTCCGAACCTCATGCCGCGCCCGGGTCTGCTTCGGCCGGAACCGGCCGGCCGGGGGCGCTGACCTCGGACGCCGGATCCGCTCCCGGGCGGCGCCGCAGGGCGTCCAGCACGGCGCCGAACAGGGCGTCGGGATTCACCGGCTTGGCGACGAACCCGTCCATGCCGGCGGCAAGGCACCGGTCCCGGTCCTCGGAAAACGCATTGGCGGTCATGGCGAGTATCGGCACGGAACCGCCCTCGGACATGGCGCGGATGCGGCGGCAGGCCTCGAGGCCGTCCAGCCGGGGCATCTGGACGTCCATCAGGATCAGCGCGTAGCCGCCCGAGGCGGCCATCGCCACGGCCTCCAGGCCGTCGCGGGCCGCATCCACGGCCAGCCGCGCCTCCTCCAGCAGCGTGCGGGCGACGTCGAGATTCACCGGTTCGTCCTCCACCACCAGGATGCGCCGCCCGGCGTGATCGCGCGCCAGGATCCGCTCCGCCGATTCGCCGGCGGCCGCGACGGCGCCACCCGGCGCGGCGCCGAACTCCAGGCGGGCCGAGAACCAGAAGGTGCTCCCGACGCCGGGCGTGCTGCGGACACCGGCCTCGCCACCCATCAGTCTCGCCAGGCGGCGGGTGATGGCCAACCCGAGCCCGCTGCCGCCGTGGCGACGGGTCGTCGAGTTGTCCGCCTGCTCGAAGTCGTTGAACAGGCGCGACAGCGCCTCGGCGCCGATCCCTATTCCGGTGTCCTCGACCTCGAAGCGCACGACGCATCCCTGGGCGTCGGCGTCCTGCAGGCGCGCGCGCAGGACGATCCGGCCCGCGTCGGTGAATTTGATCGCGTTGGTGGCGTAGTTGAGCAGTGCCTGCTGCAGCCGGGTCGGGTCGCCGCGCAATCCGCCCGGCAGCGCCTCGATTTCGGTGAACAGTCTGAGCCCCTTGGCCTCCGCCCGGTCATGCAGCATGGATACCACGTTGGCCACCAGCGTGGGCACCGAGACCGGTGCCACGTCGAGGGCGAACTTCCCGGCCTCGATCTTGGAAAGGTCGAGCACGGCATTGATGATCTCCAGCAGGTGCCTGCCGGCCATCTCGATCTTGTCCAGGCGTTCGCCGGTCTGGGTCGTCACGCCGCTGCGCCGGATCAGGTGCACCATGCCGTTGATGGCGTTGAGCGGCGTCCTGATCTCGTGGCTCATGTTGGCGAGGAAGGCGCTCTTCGCCCGGTTCGCGGTCTCGGCCGCCTCCTTCGCCACGGCCAGGGCCGCCGTCCGCTCGGCCACGATCTCCTCCAGGTGGTCCCGGTGCCGGCGGATTTCCTCCTCCGCCAGCTTGCGCTGCGTGATGTCGGTGAGCATTCCGATGACGGCGGGCCGGCCCTCGTA
Source organism: Rhodocyclaceae bacterium (assembly GCA_035331665.1). Taxonomy (GTDB): domain Bacteria; phylum Pseudomonadota; class Gammaproteobacteria; order Burkholderiales; family Rhodocyclaceae; genus JAEUNJ01. The sequence continues at coordinate 1,980 of DAOLKI010000316.1, read as the reverse complement.
TTCGGCGGCGTTGCCGAAGACCTCCAGGTCCATCCGGGCGCCGTCCCGGCGCACGCCGGTGAACAGGTAGTGGATGGAGGAGGACTCGCCCGACAGCCGCTTGCGCACGTTCTCGGCCACCCTCGCCCGGTCCTCCGCCGCCACCAGTTCGGAAACCGGCACCCGGTCGACGACTTCCTCCGGCGACGCGAACCCGAACATGCCCGCGAAACACGGGTTGGCGTAGCGGAACCGACCGTCCTGGATGATGTACACGCCCACCAGCGATTGCTCCACCAGGGCGCGGAACTTCCTTTCGGCGGCCTGCAAGGCCTGGTCGGCCCGCTTGCGCTCCGTGATGTCGTGGCAGAAGCCGATGTAGCCGAGGAAATTTCCCTCGCTGTCGTAGCGCGGGTTGCCTTCGTCGAGGATCCAGCGGTAGCCGCCGTCGGCGTGGCGCAGCCGGTACTCCATGGCGAAGGCTTCGCGTTTCGCGAACGCGTTCAGGTAGGTCTCCAGGCAGCGGTCCAGGTCCTCGGGATGCACTCCCTCGGCCCAGCCGTTGCCCATTTCCTCTTCCAGCTTCCGGCCGGTGAAGCGCAACCAGGGTTCGTTGAAGTAGTTGCAGGAGCCGTCCAGTCCCGAAGTCCAGATCAGGGCGGTGCCCCCGTTGGCCAGCGTCCGGAAATGCTGTTCGCTTTCCTTGAGGGAGCGGGTCATCGCAGCGGCCATGGCCATCGCCCTTTGCCGGGTGGCCGCCAGGGACCAGACGATCCCGAACAGCAGCAGGCTGCCCACGATGCCGCCGGCGAGGACGAACCCGGCCGACCGGACGCCGGCCGGGTCCTCCAGGGCCGGCGTGCTGGCGAACGCCAGCGTCCATTGCCTTCCCGCGAAGGAGATCCTCTGCTCCGTGCGGAAGCGCGCGCCCGGCGTCTCGGCGCTGCGGTACATGAGGCTGCCTTCGGAACTCCCGGCGCCGTCGTGGATGGACAAGGCAACGCCCCGGCCCGCCGCCGCCGGCAGTTCGCGGGCCAGCTGGGCCACGCGTACCGGTCCGAGGACGAAACCCGCCGCGTCCTCCGCCCCGGGCAGGAATACCGGCACGTAGATGATCACCGCGGGCACCGGATTGCTCGCCTGGTCGATGTTCAGGACCACGCGCGGCGTGACCGCCGGCCGCCGGCTCGCGATGGCCCGCTGCATGGTTTCCCGGCGCGCCGGGTCCTGCCACATGTCATAGCCGAGCGCCTGCACGTTGGCGCCCTCGTAGGGCTCGGCATACTCGTTGATCGCATAGAACTCCCGGCTCCCGTTCGGCCGGACGGCGAAATCGCGGACGCCCGAGCGGCGCACCTCCTCCAGGAACACGGTGAGTGCGGTCCCCTGCACGAGGCGCGCGAAGGCGATGGCCTGCAGCGCCGGAAGGCTCTCGGCGAGGCGCAGATTGCCCACATACATTCGCCAGCCGGCGCGGGTCGATCCACCGGCGGCACCGAAGTGCGCGGCAGCCCCGACCAGGGCCTGCTCGTAGGCGGCAAGCCGCCCTTCCAGGGCGCCCTGGACATCGGAGGCCCGGGCGATGAAGTCCGCCCGCAGTTGTTCCTCCGCCTGGCGCTCGGCGAAACGCCAGGCCGCGAACGTCAGCAACACGGACACGAGGAACACGAACCAGGCGGGCCCCATGCCCATCCGGCGTCCGCCCTCCCCCGCTCGCCGCGTCGAATCCACAGCGCCTCCGTCGCCCGCCATGTCGCCCGCTCCATGTGCGCAGTCCCGAGTAGAGGCATGTTCGCCCCCGCCGGGGCGCCCGATGTTGATTCAGCGCAAACCGGATCGTTTCGCACGCGCCCGGCGCACGGGACGAACCCGGTAAAATCGCCGTTCCCGCGCATTGCGAGTTTTCCGCCCCCATGTCAGCCCCCGCACCGACGGCCCGTTGCCGGATCTACGGCATCAAGAACTGCGACACCATGAAGAAGGCCTTCGCCTGGTGCGAGG
>DAOLKI010000315.1:0-3700 GCA_035331665.1 Rhodocyclaceae bacterium | reverse complement strand
ACGACGATGCCCAAGACCCAATTCGCCAACCTGGACGAGATCAAGGCCCGCAAGGGGCAGGAGATCGCCCTCAGCGACTGGCTCGCGATCGACCAGGAGCGCATCAACCTGTTCGCCGAAGCCACCGGCGACCACCAATGGATCCACGTGGACGTGGAACGGGCAAAGCGGGACTCGCCCTTCAAGACGCCTATCGCCCACGGTTACCTGACCCTGTCGCTGCTGGCCAAGTTCTCCCAGGAAAGCATCGGCCTGGGCGGCGTGCGCATGGGCATCAACTATGGTCTCAACAAGGTGCGCTTCACGTCCCCGGTCCGGGTCGGCAGCCGGGTTCGCGCCCGCTTTTCGTTGCAGGACTGGGAGGAAATAGCGGGAGGTGTGCAATTCACCTGGACCGCGACCGTGGAAATCGAGGGGCAGGACAAGCCGGCCTGCGTCGCCGAGATGCTCTCCCGCTGGTACGTATGACCGGCCGCAACGGCGACGATCATGTCTGAAGCACCGACGGAACGCCACTTCGGGCCGGTGTGGTTCATCCCCGGGGGAAATCGGGGACGCTATCCGTATTCCAATTCCGTGTATGTCGAGGGGCCGGGCATCCTGATCGACGCGGGCGCCGATCCGGACCGGATACGCAGCCTCCGCGATGGCCCGGGAATCCGCGAGGTCTGGCTCAGCCATTGGCACGAGGATCACCTGAAGGGTTTGCCGTTGCTTGAGGACCTGCCCATGCGCCAGATGGCCTGCGAAGCCGGCCCGCTGGCCGACATCGAGACCTTCATGGACTGGTACGGATTTTCGCCTTCGTACCGCGACTACTGGCGCAGCGAACTCGCGACGGCGTTCGGCTATCGACCGCGCAAGGCAGCCCGTTATTTCGACGCGGGCGAGGTCATCGACCTGGGGGTGTGCACTGTCCAAATCGTGCCGACGCCCGGCCATACGCCCGGGCACGTCGCCTTCCATTTTCGCGAGCCCTCGGTCCTCTTCATGGGAGACTACGACCTGACCCGCTTCGGCCCGTGGTACGGCGACCGGGACTCGGACCTCGCTGCCCTGATCGAATCCACGCAGCGCCTGCGGCGCATCCCCGCCCGGGTGCGCCTCGCGAGCCACGAGGACGGCATCTACGAGGGTAATGCCGATGAACTGTTCGACCGCTACCTGGCCGTCATCGACGAGCGCGAGGGCAAGCTCCTCGATTTCCTGGCCGGTCCGCGTACCATGGAACAGATTGTCGGCCAGTGCATCGTCTACCGGAAACCACGCGAACCGAAGGAATTCTTCGAATTCGGCGAACGCGCCATCATGGGCAAACACCTGGAACGCCTGCTTGCCGGCGGCCTCGTCGTCTCGGAGGACGGCCGATACCGGCGGGTCGCCTGAACCCCTTCAGGTGACCATGAAATCCGCGGCCGTCAAGGCGGGCGCCCCGGTCAGGGTGGCGAACTGTACCGGGGCGATCCCGCCGTTCCCGTCGGCGTCGTAATACAAGCCGCCCGTGGCGGAGTCGTACAGGATGTAGTCGTTGGCGTCCTGGGCGAGCACCCCGACACCGGCGCGAACACTCGACGCATCGAGGGCGCCGGCGTTGACGAGCCGGGTGAAGATCGCGTTCTCCAGTTGGATGGTGTCGACCACCGGATTGAAGTCGGCCAGGCGATCCACGTTCGTCGCGGCGCCCAGGGGCGATTCGAACCGGAACACATCGGCACCGTCCCCGCCGTTGAGAAAGTCGTTTCCAGCCCCTCCGACCAGAGTGTCGGCGCCGCCGCCGCCGTACAGGGTGTCGCTGCCGATCAGGCCGCTGAGCAGATTGTTGCCGCCATTTCCCGCCAGGCCGTTGCCCAAGTCATTGCCGGTCGCCGCCAGCGAAGCGAGACCTGTCAGCGTCAGGTTTTCCAGGTTGGTCGCCAGCACGAAACTGACGGATGCGGAAACGCTGTCGATTCCCTGGTTGGCCAGCTCGGTCACGGTATCCGCGGCGTTGTCGACGACGTAACTGTCGTTGCCCAGGCCGCCGCGCATCGTGTCGGCACCGGCACCGCCGTCGAGCACGTTGTTGCCGCCGTTGCCGGTCAGGACGTTGTTCAGGCCGTTGCCGATGCCGTTGATCGCAGCCGCGCCGGTCAATGTCAGGTTTTCGACGTTGGCGCCCAGGACGTAAGTCACCGACGACGCGACCCCGTCGATTCCCTGGTTCGCCTGTTCGATCACCGTGTCCGAGAAGTGGTCGACCACGTAACTGTCGTTGCCCAGGCCGCCGGTCATGGTATCGGCGCCGGCCCCGCCATCCAGCACGTTGTTGCCGCCATTGCCGTTGAGCACGTTGTTCAGCCCGTTGCCCGTCCCGTTGATCGCGGCGGAACCCGTCAAGGTCAGGTTCTCGAGGTTCGGCCCGAGGACGTAGCTCGCCGCCGCCAACACGCCGTCGGTCCCTTGGTTGGCCGATTCGGTCACCACGTCCGCCGCGCGGTCCACCACATAGCTGTCGTTTCCGAGGCCGCCGGCCATCGTGTCGGCGCCGGCGCCGCCGTCCAGGATGTTGTTCGCGTCGTTGCCCGTCAGGCTGTCGTTGCCGGCCCCGCCGGTCGCGTTCTCGATGAGGACGTTCCGCGCGATGGACAGGTTGCCGGTCATCGCGTCGCAGTCCGAAAACGTCCCCGCGACCAGCGAAATCCGCGAAGCCGTCGCGTAGCCGGACAAGTCCAGCGTGTCGTTGCCGCCGGCATCGTAGATGCACAGGACCGGATGGGAATTGGTGGAAAAGTCGTACACCGTGCCGGGCAGGCTTGCGTGGAACCCGTAGGTCGTGCCTGTCCCCCGGGTGGCCCCATCCGTCCCGTACAGGGATTGCAGCGCCATGTAGTCGTTCATCATCGGCGTCTGGGCGAAATGCATCCGCCCGTCGCTGGCGATCCAGTCGGCCCCTGTCTTGGCGGCGGCGAAATAGGACATGATCGTGTATTGCAGGCTGTCCTGCATGTAGGCGGCATTGGCCTCGTAGGTCGGAGATCCTCCGTTGTAGGCGCCCGGGTGGGAAAGCCCCAGCGCGTGGCCGATCTCGTGTCCGATGGCCATCGCGCCCCATTCACCGAGCGTCGGATTGACCAGGTTGTTCGTTCCCGAATTGCTGCCGTAGGCCGGGTTCAGGAACACGCCGGCGCTGGGGAACGTGTTGGGGTAGTAGGAATACGCATAGCTCGGTGCATAGCTGTTGGCCACCGTGATGTTGGCGACCGTCGCGTCGGCGACGCGCACGATGGAAGCACCGATGGCGTCGTCCCAGGCCTTCATCCAGTAGGTGGCCATCGCCTGCTGGGCCGAGGTGGCCTGCGAAAATCCGGCGCTCTCGTAGCTCCAGGCCGGAATGCTGGCGGGGAAATTGTAGGTGATGAGGTTGCTGTGCCAGACGGCGCCACCCGTGTTGGTGAGGGTGGTGATGACCTGCGCGTCGTTGTAAATGGGCTTCGCCGGCATGGCGGTTTCCTCTGGTCAAGGAAAGCCGGCGGCGCAAAGCGGACAGGACGGATCGGCGGAAATGCCCATCCTGGCAACCCGGCTGACCTGGCCCCTCGCGAGGCTTTAGTCCCGTGGCTTTGCGTCACCGTCTTTCGAGCGGTTTTGCCGATTGATACGAGGACACGATGGTATGCGCCCGGCCGTCCGGACGCAATCCGCGCTCACCCGATTCCGGAAC
>DAOLKI010000314.1:0-3713 GCA_035331665.1 Rhodocyclaceae bacterium | reverse complement strand
GCCACAAGAACATCGCGGAGTTTCAGCTTATGACCCAGATGACCCCTTCCGAGATCGTCTCGGAACTGGATAAACATATCGTCGGCCAGGCCCGGGCGAAGCGCGCCGTGGCCATCGCGTTGCGCAACCGCTGGCGCCGGGCCCAGGTCGGCGAGCCGCTGCGCAGCGAGATCACGCCCAAGAACATCCTGATGATCGGTCCGACCGGCGTCGGCAAGACGGAGATTGCCCGCCGGCTGGCGCGGCTCGCCCAGGCGCCGTTCATCAAGGTGGAGGCGACCAAGTTCACCGAGGTGGGTTATGTCGGACGGGACGTGGATACGATCATCCGCGACCTGGCCGAGACAGCGATCAAGGAGGGCCGCGAGCGGGCCATGCAGACGGTGCGGGACCGGGCGGCGGACGCCGCCGAGGATCGCATCCTCGACGTGCTGCTGCCGCCGGCGCGCAGCGTGGGATTCGGCGAGGCGCAGCCGGTGGCCGATTCCTCGACGCGGCAGAAATTCCGCAAGCGGCTGCGCGAGGGGGAACTGGACGACAAGGAGGTGGAGATCGAGGTCTCCGCCACCTCTGCCCAGATGGAGATCCTCGCGCCACCGGGCATGGAGGATCTGACCAGCCAGATCCAGAGCATGTTCCAGAACCTGGGGGGCGGCCGGCGCAAGCTGCGCAAGATGAGGATCCGCGACGCGATGAAGGCCCTCACGGACGAGGAGGCCGCCCGTCTCATCAATGACGAGGAGGTGAAGGCCGATGCCCTGCGCAACGTGGAACAGAACGGCATCGTGTTCCTCGACGAGGTGGACAAGATCGCTTCGCGGTCCGACGTGCACGGCGCCGACGTATCCCGTCAGGGCGTGCAGAGGGACCTGCTGCCCCTGGTGGAAGGGACCACGGTATCGACCAAGTACGGCATGATCAAGACGGACCATGTCCTGTTCATCGCCAGCGGGGCCTTCCACCTTTCCAAGCCCTCGGATCTGATCCCGGAACTGCAGGGCCGCTTCCCGATCCGCGTCGAATTGGACTCCCTGTCGGTGGACGATTTCGAACGCATCCTGACCCAGACGGATGCCTGCCTGACCCGCCAATACGAGGCCCTGCTCGCCACCGAGGAGGTCAAGCTCGAGTTCACCCCCGAGGGCATCCGGCGGCTGGCGGAACTGGCCTACCAGGTCAATGAACGCACCGAGAACATCGGGGCCCGCCGGCTGTACACGGTCATGGAGAAACTCCTCGAAGAGATCTCCTTCACGGCCGGCAAGGCGGGAGCCGAGACCCTCGTCGTGGACGGCGGCTACGTGGATGCCCGTCTGCAGGGCCTGGCGGCCCGGGAAGACCTCGCCCGTTTCGTGCTGTGAGCGGCGGCGCACTCGTCCTGCGCATCGTCGCCATCGTCTTTCCGGTCTTCGCCGTCATCGGCGTCGGCTGGTTGTACGGCCGGTACCGCCGGCCGGACATGTCGGTGGCGAACCAGCTGAACATGGACCTCTTCGTGCCCGCGCTGGTGTTCAGCGCGCTGGCCGCCAAGTCCTTCGCCATCGGGGACCACGCCATGCTGGCGCTCGCCGGCAGCGTGGTCATCCTCGGGTCCGGACTCATCGGATGGCCCATCGCGCGGCTGTCGGGCATTGCGCCGAAGACCCTGGTGCCGCCGATGATGTTCAAGAATTCCGGCAACATGGGAATCCCGTTGATCGTGCTCACCTTCGGCGACCAGGCCCTGCCGGCGGCGGTCGTGCTGTTCCTGGTGGAAAACCTGCTGCACTTCTCGCTCGGGGCCTGGATGCTGGACCATCGGGTGCGCATGCTCGACCTGTGGAAAAACCCGGTGATGGCGGCCGGCCTGGCGGGCCTCGCGGTCAGCCTCGGGGGAGTCGCGCTGTGGCCGCCGGCCGTCACCGCCATCCGCATGCTGGGCGACGTCTCCATTCCACTGTTGCTCTTCTCCCTGGGAGTCCGCCTCGCCCAGTCGGCTTTCCACGTCTGGGGCGCGGGTCTGGTGGGGGCCCTGGCGACGCCGGCGGCCGGCCTGGCAGTCGCCATCGCCTGCCGCCCATTGCTGGAGTCCGGGCAGGAGGCCGCCATCCTGCTGCTTTTCGGAGCCTTGCCCCCGGCCGTGTTGAACTATATGTTCGCCGAACGCTACCGCCAGGAACCGGACAAGGTCGCCTCCATCGTCATGACCGGCAACGTGGCGGCCCTGGCGGTGGTTTCGGCCGTTCTTGCCTACATCCTGGCTGCCTGAACTTCCGAGCGGGCGTCAAGTGTCGGGCCGGACGTCCGTTAATCTCCGTCTGGTGGGGATCCCGTCCGTGCCCGGTGGGCGATGGGCGGCCCGGCGATCCGGACCGATGGCTTTCCCGGGCGTCCCCGTGACGATATGATGGTTTTCGTTTGATCCCAGCGATCAGGTGATGGATTACCGGCCATGGCGACCATAGACGGCACTCTGCTCGACGACGTTCTTTACGACCTTCCCGGGCTGGACAAGATCAGCGGCCTTGCCGGAAACGACCTGATCATCGTGGAGGCCGGGGCCGACCATGGGGTGGGCGAGACCGTCGATGGGGGCGCGGGTTATGACCGGCTGTGGTTCGCGTCCGGCGCCGGCGGCGATTCGCTCGTGCTGCAGGCCACCGTCACGGGCATCGAGGAAGTGCAGATCGGCGATGCCGTCGGCAACACCGACGGAACGCTGGCGCTCGATGTGGACGCCTCGCGGGTCACCACGGGTCTGGTGCTCATCGGCAACGCCGGCGACAACGCGATCACGGGCACGGCCAGGGACGACGAGATTCGCGGCAACGGCGGCGCGGACACCCTGCTGGGCGGCGCCGGAAACGACGACATCTTCGTGCGCGTCGACGCGCCGGAAACCGCCAATGCGGGCCTCCAGGCCGAAGGCAACACCCTCACGCTGATCGGCACCGCGGCCGGCGCCGTCGCGGTGGACCTCACGGCGGGAGACCAGATCGTCTCCCTCGGCGGCGTCGCGGACGCAGCGGTGCAGCAAGGTTTCAGCCACGTGGATGCCTCGTCGATGGCCGGGGCGGCCATCGCGGTCAAGGGCAGCGCCCTGAAGAACCTCATCGTCGCCACCGCCCTGGCCGACACCCTGGAAGGCGGCGGTGCCGGGGACCTGATCGTGGCCGGCGCCGGCGATGACATCCTGATCGCAGGGGCGGCGGCCGATGCCGTCGGGGATACCGTGCTCGGCGGCGACGGAGACGACGTGCTCCGCTTCACGGCCGCCTCCGGGCCCCAGACCCTGGTGCTCGGCGCGAACATGACTGGCGTGGAGACCGTCGAAGTGGCGGACGCGGCCGGCGATCGCAGCGGCACCGCGGCGCTCAGCGTGAACGCCACAGGCGTCAAATCGGCCCTGATGCTGCGCGGCAACGATGGCGACAATTCCCTCACCGGGACGGCGCTCGCCGATACCCTGTCGGGCGGCGGAGGCACCGATGTCCTGGCCGGCGGTGCGGGCAACGACCTGTACCTCTTCGCCCTGGGTGCCGACGCGACCGCGACGGAACGGATTTCGGACGCCGTCGGCAAGTCGGACACGGTCGCTTTCCAGTCCGTGGTCGCTTCGGATACGCTGGTCCTGGGGAGCGGCGTTTCCGGAATCGAACGGGTCCGCATCGACTCCGCCGGGACGGCCCTCAACGTGGACGCCTCGGCCGTCCGCAACGGCCTGGAAATGGCCG
>DAOLKI010000313.1:0-3725 GCA_035331665.1 Rhodocyclaceae bacterium | reverse complement strand
CATGAACCTCCGCCTTGGGCGCGGACCGGGCGGCGCTGGGGACGAATGGACGATCCGGGGGATTGCCGCCTTTCCTGTCCTACCCGCCGATCCGACGGGAAGGGCGACGGACGGACGGTAGCCACGCGGCGGTTTCCGGCCGCGACGTTGGCGCCGGCTGCCGTTAGAATCGCCCCCATACCAACCGTCCCGCGGACCGCGCCGGCCCACCGACCGCACACGGAGTTCGCATGCCTTTTCCCGCCCCACGTCTTTGCCGGCTGGTGCTGCTGGCGGCCTGCATGGCGCTGTCCGGCGGGACTGGCGCCATGGGCAGCCGGACGCCGGCCCAGGGCCGCCTGGGGCAGATCCAGACGAGCGGCACCGTGCGGGTCTGCATCTGGCCCGACTACTACGGAATCACCTATCGCAATCCCCGAACGCAGCAGCTGTCGGGCATCGACATCGACATGGCGCGGGAACTCGCCCGCGACCTCGGCGTCGAGGTCACGTTCGTTGACAGTTCGTTTGCAAAGCTGATCGACGATGTGACCCAGGACCGCTGCGACGTGGCCATGTTCGGCATCGGCATCACCCCGGCGCGCGCCGACAAGCTGCGCTTCACCCGCCCGCACCTGGCCAGCGACATCTACGCGGTAACCTCCAAATCGAACCGCCGCATCCGCGAATGGGCCGACATCGACACGCCCGACACGGTCGTGGCGGTGGCCAAGGGCACCCTGCACGAAACCGTGATGCGCGAAAAGCTCAAGGCCGCCCACCTGCTGGTGCTGGACACGCCCTTCGCCCGCGAACAGGAGGTGCAGGCCGGCCGGGCCGACGTCTTCATGACGGACTACCCGTACAGCCAGCGTTTCCTGGCCGGCGCCGACTGGGCGCGGCTCGTGGCACCGCCGGCTTCCTATCACGTCACCCCCTATGCCTACGCGATGAAGCTGGGCGATGACCAGTGGTACGCCCGCGTCGAACGCTTCATGAGCGACATCAAGCGCGACGGCCGGCTCCAGGAGGCGGCCCGGCGCCACAAGCTGGAAGCCATCGTTGCCCGGTAGCCGCCCGCCCTCGCCCGCCAGCTTGCGGCAGAGGCATCTGCGGGCCGTCCTTTTCGGCGCCCTGGCGCTGACCGTGGCCGGCGTCCTCGCCACCACCGGCTTCAGCATCTGGCGCCTGCGGGTCGAGGCCATCGCGAACGCCTTCGAGATCGCGTCCATGAACGCGAGGGGCCTGGAAGACCACCTGACCCAGAACCTGCGCACGGTGGAACTGGCGGCGAACGCCGCCCTGCCGGCCGACCTCGCCGCGGTGCAGACGGACGGGGGACGCCTGTCCGCCGAGATCCTGAGCCACGCCCCTTTCCTGCGCTCCCTCTCCCTGGCCGACGCCATGGGCCGGATCGTCTCCAGTTCCAATCCGGCCAACGTCGGGGAGGTCGTTCGCGCAAAAGGCTTCCTGCCGCCGACCGACAGCGACGTGGAGATCCTGCGCGTGGGCCCGGCCTGGGCCGGCCGGGACCTTGCCGGCGGGCGACCCGCCACGGTGCAGGAACCGATCGCCCCCGACGACCTGAGCTTCGTGCCCTTGCTGCGCAACTACCGCCGCACCGGCGGTTCGGTGACTCTGCTGGCGACGGTCAACCCGGACTATTTCATCAACCATTTCGAGCGGGCCCTGGTGGCCACGGGCGGTTCCGCGGAGGTGGTGCGCTATGACGGTTCGCTGCTCCTGTCCACGGACAGGAACGCACGTCCGGGGACCGCGGACCATCGTCTCGCGACGCTGATGCAGGCGGGTGAGGCCGTCTTCGGGCGCTCGCAGGACGAGATGCCGGATGGCCGCGTCGTGTTGACCAGCTTCCGCGTATCGAGGGTGTATCCCGTCGCCGTCGTCACGCGGCTCGACCGTGACGCGGTGCTGGCGCACTGGCGTGCCGACGCTTTCAACATCGCCGGCGTGGTCGCCCCCATGCTCGCGGCCGTATCGCTGCTCGCCCTGGCCTTCTATCGGCGCCAATCCCAGTTGATCGCCGAGCGGGCCGCGGCCGAGCGGCTCACGCGACTGAACTCGACGGTGTTCGAGAGCAGTACCGACGCCATCCTGATCACCGATCCCGAGGCGAGGATCGTGTCGGTGAACCCGGCGTTCACCCGCATCTGCGGGTATGCGGCGGACGAGGTGATCGGCCGCAATCCGAAGCTGCTGTCTTCCGGCCTGCAGGGGAAGGCGTTCTACGACCAGATGTGGCAGAAACTGCTCGATTCCGACGCATGGCACGGCGAGATCGTGAACCAGCGCAAGGACGGGAGCCTGTACACGGCCCAGTTGTCGATCACCGCCTTCCGCAGGCCCGACGGCGAACTCCTCCACTTTATCGGCGTCTCCAGCGACATCACCGAACGCAAGCGGCAGGAGGCGCGGATCGACGAACTGAACCGGACGCTGGCCCAGCGGGTCCAGGAAGCCGAGGCCGCGAACCGCGCGAAGAGCACTTTCCTGGCCAACATGAGCCATGAGTTGCGCACACCGCTGCACGCCATCATGGGCATGGCCGACCTGGTCCAGCGGGCAACGGCGGATCCGAAGCAGCGGGGACGCCTGGACAAGATCAAGAAGGCCTCCATGCACCTGGTGGAGATCATCAGCGACATCCTCGACATTTCGCGCATCGAGGCCGAGAAGCTGGGCCTGGAACGGGAGGCCCTGCGGCTCCGGGACATCCTCGACAACGTCCTGTCCCTGGTCGGCCAGCGGGCCGCCGAGAAGGGGCTCGCGCTCACGGTGGACATCGACCCCGGGCTGGCGGAGCGGCGCCTGTGGGGCGACCCGCTGCGCCTCAGCCAGGTCCTCGTCAACCTCGTCGGCAATGCGGTGAAGTTCACCGCCCAGGGTTCGGTGGCAGTGCGCATCGCGCAGACCGGTGAAGGCGCCGGCGAGGTGCGGCTGCGCTGCGAGGTCACCGACACGGGGATCGGCATCCAGGAGCAGGATCTCCCGAACCTCTTCCAGGCCTTTGCCCAGGTGGACGACTCCATGACACGGGCCTACGGAGGCACGGGGCTCGGCCTCGCCATCAGTCGCAGCCTCGTGCACCTGATGGGGGGCGAAATCGGCGTCGACAGCCGCCCGGGTGCCGGCAGCACCTTCTGGTTCACGTGCCGCCTCGGGGAGGCCGGTGCCCAGGAAAGTCTTCCGCGCCACGACCCGCAGGCGGACCTGGTCGAACAGTTGCGCGAGGACCTGGCCGGCACGAGAATCCTGCTCGCCGAAGACGATGCCTTGAACCGCGAGGTGGCGCTGGAGTTCCTCGAGCAGTTGTCCGCCACCGTCCATCTCGCCGGCGACGGGCGCCAGGCCGTGGACCTGGCCCGCTGCAACGATTACGACATCGTGCTGATGGACATGAACATGCCCCGCATGAACGGCATCGACGCCACCGTCGCCATCCGGGCCATTCCAGGGCGCGAGCGCCTGCCCGTCCTCGCGATGACCGCGAACGCCTTCGACGGCGACCGCCAGCGCTGCCTCGCGGCCGGCATGAACGACATACTCGTCAAGCCGGTCGGACGCGACCAGCTGTTGATGGCCATCGCGCACTGGCTCGGCCCGCGGGATTGATTCGCGGGCGCCGGCCACGGTGCCCGGCTTGTCCGGACAGCCGGTGACACCACGACGGACCGGGCGCTCCGCCGGATAGCCCACGCGGCACCGCCCGTGGTCGCCCCGGCCAC
>DAOLKI010000312.1:0-3764 GCA_035331665.1 Rhodocyclaceae bacterium | reverse complement strand
GCGTCCCGCGGGCGGGCCACCCCGAACAGACGAGGCAGCGCCGGCTTCGCCCTGCCGACCGCGATCTTCCTGCTCGTGGTCCTGGCCCTGCTGGGCGCCTTCATGGCCTTCATCGCCACCTGGCAGCACAAGGGCACCGCGGACGACGTGCAGGGCACGCGGGCCCTGCAGGCCGCCCGCGCGGGCGTGGAATGGGGGCTGCACCGGATCACCCAGTCGGCGAGTTGCGCCGGGGGCAGCTTCGTGCCGCCGGGTACGGCCCTGGCCGACTTCACGGTGACGGTGACCTGCTCCTCGGCGACGGCCACGGAGGCCGGCACCGGCGTCACGGTGTATCAGGTGACGGCCACCGCCTGCAACCAGCCGTCCGGCGGAAACTGCCCCAACACGGCCGATCCCGGCGCCTACTATATCGAGCGCCAATGGTCGGCCGCGCTGACCCAATAGCTTCGGGGACATCGCCATGAATCTCCGCCTTCGTTTCCTCGTGGGACTCCTGATCCTCCTCGCCGGCCTGCCCGGACGGGCCGTGACCTACGTGTCGTCCTCGACGACCTTCGCCTGGATCGACGCCAGCACGCACACCAAGGTGGGTTACAACACGGCACCGTACAAGTTCAACGGCGGCGGCGGATGCGGCACCAATCCGCCGGTCCTGGACGACACGATCAGCGACCTGATCCCCCTCGAGACCCGGGGCGGCTACCCGACCTTCACCTTCATGTTCGGCGGCGTCAATTTCACCTCGGTGCGCATCATGGCGAACGGGCGGCTGCAGTTCGGCAACTCCACCTGCGGCTACGGCACGGCCAGCATCGGCCCGCCCCAGACCTATCCCTACACCTACCCCGATGCCTCGCTGACCTACACGATGAAGATGTTCGGCGTGGACCTGGACCCGACGCGGCTGTCGGATTCCCCCACCTACCCGACCAACTGCGCCAACGGCACCACGTGTTACGTGAGCTTCGCCACCGTCGGCGAGGCCCCGAACCGCAGCTTCGTGGTGACCTGGAACAACGTGCCCGAGTGGATCAACTACACGCGCACCGCCGGCAACTTCAACATCCAGGCCATCCTGCAGGAGAACGGGGAGTTCGTGTTCCAGTACGGTTCCAACGTGCACGGCGGCACGGGGACCGGCGAGGTGGGATGGGAGATCGACACGGGGGACTACGACGTGCTGCGCTTTCCCGGCGGGTCGGAGCCCGATCCGAACACGGCGGTCAAGTTCTCCTACCCGGAGCCGATCGCCGAGTACCGCATGGAACAGCCCGACTGGTCCGCCTATCCCGTGCGCGACACCAGTGGGCACGGACGCCACGGCACCGCCGTGGGCATCGGCGGCGCCACGCCCCCGACGACCACCGCGGCCGGCAAGGTCTGCCGCGGCGGGAGCATCGTGGACAACAACAGCGTGGCCCAGATCAGCGCCATCGACTCGGGCATCAACGTCCCGACCGACGTGGGCAGCGTGGGTACGGCCACGTTCTGGGTCTACGGCGTTTCCCAGGACCGGATGCTGTTCGACGCGTCCACCATCCTGAATGCCGCCGCTTCCCCGGTGACCGGCGCCTGGTTCTACGCCATGCGCACCACCAACGGCGCCGTCCGTTTCGTGGTGTCGGACGAAGCGGGCACCCGCTACGTCGCCGAAACCGCCAACAACATGATCGCGGCGGGGTCCTGGGCCCACGTCGCCATCACTTGGAACTTCAACGCCAAGACCGGCGCCAACCAGGACCGGATCCGCGTCTGGGTGAACGGCGTGCTGAGGACGACCAACGCCTTCACCACCGCCTCGCCCCTGGCGTCGGCCATTTCCACGCTGTACATCGGCGACAACCGCAACACCAACGCCATCGACACCAACGCCAACGGCGGCACCGGCCGCTCCGCCGGCACGACGCTGGACGAATTCCGGCTCTACAACGTGGAGGCGGGCCTCGGCCTGGTGTTGCGCGACATGAACCAGGCCGGCGCCTGCCTCGGCCACTACGCCGTCGTCCACGGCGGCAGCGGCACCACCTGCGCGCCGACCCAGGTCACCATCCGGGCGCACGACGCGGCCCATGCCAACGTGATCATGCCGAACAACACGACCAGCATACGGCTCACCACCTCGACGGGCCGCGGCGACTGGTCCCTGGTCACCGGCTACGGCACCCTGAACAACGGCAGCGCCGACGACGGGATCGCCACCTACCTGTTCAACGGGGAATACCAGGCGGTCTTCGCGCTGACCCATGCCGTTTCCGGCACGGTGAACATCAACGTCACCGACGGCCAGATCGGCGAGACGGCCGCGGAGGATCCGAACCTGACCATCGCGGCCTGTTCCGGGGTCAGCGGCTTCGATGCCTGCGAGGCGACCCCGACGCGCTGCACCCCGGGGACGGGCGGCTACGCCAACCTGCTCACCAAGCTGGCCGGCCAGGCCTTCAACCTGGACCTGGTGGCACTGAAGGCCGACGGCACCCTGGAAACCGCCTTCACCAACGACGTGGTCGTGGACCTGCTGGCCAACGTCAGCAACGGGGTGGCCCTGGGCACGAACCGGTGCCCGGTCGGCCAGACCGCCGTCATAGCGCTGGGAACCCTCACGTTCGGCAGCGAAACCCTGCCGGTGACGCCCGCCGGCGGGCGCCGCCAGGTCCAGGTGGGCGCGACGGCCTTCTCCTCGGTGTCGCCCAACTATTCCGCCTACCGCGACGTGCGGGTGCGCTTCACCTGCTCCCCGCCCCATTGCGCCAGCGCCATCACCGCCTGCTCGGCGGACAACTTCGCGGTGCGCCCGCAGGGGCTGGCGGTGTCTTCGACGATGAACAACACCAGTTCCCTGAGCGGAACGCCGCGGGCGGTGGCGGGCACCGATTTCCAGATGACCGCGACGGCGGTCCCCGGCTACAACGGCTCGCCGGTGGTGGAGCGCCTGACCGGGGTCCGGGTGCAGAGCTGCTGGGGCAGCGCCAGCGGCTGCCCCGCCGCCCAGAACACCGATCGCCTCTACGACATCTCGGTCGGCAGCCAGGCGAGGTTCGGCGCGGCGGCCCCGTCCACGGGGGCCACGTCCGCCAGCACCTTCCAGTACCACGAGGCCGGCACCTTCGTCCTTCCGGCGGGCGCCGTCTACGACGCGGACTTCGCCCAGGCGGACAGCCCGCGCGACTGCGTGGCCGGCAGCTGGTCGAACGCCGACGACGACGGCAACGCGGCGAACGGGGTGAAGGTCGGCTGTCAGGTGGCCACCCAGGTTAACCAGGGCCCCTTCGGCCGCTTCTACCCCGACCATTACGAGTTCGTCAGCGGGAGCGTCACGCCCACCTGCGGTTCCTTCAGCTATCTGGGCCAACCGGGTTTCGGGGTCAGTTTCCAGGCCCGGGCCATGAGCATCGCGAACCCGACGAGCCTGCTCACCACGCGCTACGACCGCGGCACGGTGACCATCGTGGCCGGCGACGGCGCGACGGCGACCAACCTCTACGGCGGCGCCATCACGCTGAGCCCCGCGATCACGGGGTCGTGGTCCGGCGGCACCTACACGGGGGCGGCGACGGGCGCCACCATCACGCGCCCGGCGGCCGCCGCGGGCCCCTACGACAGCCTGTACTTCGCCTTCAACGTCACGGACGCGACCGACACGGGCATTGCCCTCACCGGCCGCGACTTCAACCTCGGGAATCCGACCTGCGCGAGCGGTTGCGGCTACAAGAAGGTCGCCGCGGCCACCTCGGTGCGCTTCGGCCGCCTGGCCCTCTACGGCG
>DAOLKI010000311.1:0-3772 GCA_035331665.1 Rhodocyclaceae bacterium | reverse complement strand
CTTTCGCCGCGCGGAGCCCGCGGGGACCGCCCCCGCCGCCGGGCCGGCGGGCGCCACGGCCCACCCCGCATCACCCGGCGGCGATTACCGTTCCCTCAAGGCACGCATCGAGAAAGCGGCGCTGCCGGCCGCCACCGCGATGCATGCCCTCGGAATCCTGGAGATCCTGGCCGGCGCCGAGTCCCGCATCCATGACCTGCCGGTGGAGGACGTCCATTTCCATGAACTGGCGGGATTCGATTCCCTGATGGATGTCGTGGCGGCGGGAAGCGCCATCGCGGCCCTCGGCGCGGTGACCTGGAGCATGGAGCCTCTGCCCCTGGGAAGCGGACGCGTGAAGACCGCCCATGGATGGCTTCCCGTGCCGGCACCCGCCACCGCAGCCATACTGGAAGGCTACCCCTGGCGCGCGGACGACGTCCCCGGGGAACGGGTGACGCCGACCGGCGCCGCCATACTCCGTTACCTCGTCGCGCCCGAGCACTGCCGCAGGAACCCGGCGGGAATGCTGGTCGCATCGGGTTACGGGGCCGGCACGCGGGAATTGCCGGGCGTCGCCAATATCCTGCGCCTGATGGCCTTCGATACGGAACACGACGATTCCTTCGAGGCCGACGACGTCGTTGCGCTGGAATTCGATGTGGACGACATGACCGGCGAGGAAATCGGCATCGCGTCGACCCGGCTGCGCACGCTGCAGGGAGTGCTCGACCTGGTATTGCTGGCCGGGCAGGGAAAGAAGGGGCGCCCGGTGACCAGCTTCCGGCTGCTCGTCGAACCGGGCAGCCTGGACGACTGCGTCGAGACGGTCTTCCACGAGACCTCGACGATCGGGTTCCGCTTCTCGACCATGCGCCGGGTCGTCCTGAAGCGCCGTCATTCGCGTTCCGAAGGTGGCTTGCGGATCAAGGAAGTCGTCCGCCCGAAGGGCACCCGCACCCGCAAGATCGAGAGCGACGACCTGGCGGACGCCGGCGATCTGTTCGAACGCCGGGCCCGCAGGCAGACGGAGGAAGGTTCCCCATGAAGCAAGAAGCGGCGCAGATCGAAAGGCGCCTGACCGGCGTCCTCCAGGCTTATCCGGCGCTCGCCATTGCCGTCAGCGGCGGCGTGGACAGCCTGACCCTCGCGACCGTGGCCCAGAAGGTCATGGCCGTGCCGCCCCTGGTCGTGCATGCGGTCTCGCCCGCGGTCCCGCCGGCGGCCACCGAGCGGGTGCGCCGGCACGCGGACCGGCAGGGGTGGCAGTTGCGCGAGCTGGGCGCCGGCGAGATGACCGACCCCAATTACCTGGCCAATCCCTACGATCGCTGCTACTACTGCAAGACCAATCTCTACGCCACGATCCGGGCGATCACCGACCGCCCCATCGCCTCCGGGACCAACCGGGACGACCTCTCCGACTACCGTCCCGGCCTGCAGGCCGCCGCCGAGCATGGCGTCGTCCATCCCTTCGTGGAAAGCGGCATCGCCAAGGGCGACATCCGCGCCATCGCCCGGTATCACGGCCTGGATTGCGCGGAACTGCCCGCGCAACCCTGCCTCGCCAGCCGCGTGGAGACGGGCATTCCGATCCGCGCCGACGAGTTGCGCTTCATCGACCGCCTGGAATCCGAACTGCGCGGGACACTCGGCGAGCATGCCACGCTGCGCGTCCGGATCCGTGCCCGCGGCGTGTTCGTCGAGGTGCAGGAAACCGTGGACCCGAAGCTCGCGCCGTCCGTGGAGGAAACGGCGCGCCGCCTTTGCCTGGAGACCGATCGCCCCTTCCGGGCGATCCTTCCCTACCGTCGGGGGTCCGCCTTTGTCGATCCGGCCTGAGCCGCTGCACACCCAGGTCGTCATGGACTGGGAGCGCGAAGCCCGCACCGGCCTGTGCGAGGCCGTGTTCGCCGAGGGCAAGACGGTGGCCTGCCTCGCCGGCATCGTCGAACGGGCCGCCGCCGAATCGCGCCGCCTGCTGGTCACCCGGCTGGCCGCGGCCGCCTTCGACGCGCTGCCCGCCCCGGCCCGCGACGCCCTGGACTACGACGAGGTATCGCGCACCGCCATCCTGGGCCCCTTGGCCGCGGCGCCGGAAGCGCATGTGGCCGTGGTCAGCGCGGGCCTGTCCGATGCACCGGTGGCGCGGGAAGTCGGCCGCACGCTCCATTTCGCGGGGGTCGGCGCGCGGCAGATCGCCGACGTGGGCGTGGCGGGGCTCTGGCGGCTGATGGCGCGGCTCGAGGAGATTCGCGGGCATCGGGTCGTGGTGGTCGTCGCGGGCATGGAAGGCGCGCTGTTCAGCGTGCTGGCCGGACTGGTGAGCGCGCCGCTCATCGCCGTGCCGACCTCGGTCGGCTACGGCGTCGGCGCCGGAGGCCACCTGGCCTTCCACAGCGCCCTGGGAAGCTGCGCCCCGGGCGTCGTGGCGGTGAACATCGACAACGGATTCGGCGGCGCCCAGGCGGCCCTGCGCATCCTGAATCTCCTGCGCGCGTCCGGCACCCCCTGAAGCGCGCCGCAATGGCGCGACCCCGAGCCGCGCCGCCGCACGCGCAGTGGAGTCCTCCGGGCAACCCGGAAATCGGCGCGCCCGCGCATGGATCGCCGCCATCGGCCGCACCGGAAAACCCGGCCGCGCAGCCCGCCCTGCGCAGGACCGACGGCCCGCCGATCCGGTCTGCGACAGGTGCGAGGCCACGGGGAGCCCGGCCGGCGACGCTGCGCGGCGCAAACCGCGATGCCCTCCGGATGTAACGCTCCACGTAACACGCCGGGACTCGCGCGCGCCCGATAAGCGATTGATGCCATTGGATTTGTCCCGGCCATGCCGTGGGCCGGGCCGATGCACCGATAACGGAATTTCCACTCCCGGCCCTCCGCTGGTCATCCGGCTTTGCACCGCTCGCGGCGCCAACCCCGGCCCGTCGAAATTTCCGTTTATCCCTCAACTATTTGCCTCTCCAACGCGGAGGCCGGAACGCTTGGCACGCTTCGCGCTTTGAGGCTCCTGTCGCCGCGGCCCGGGGAGGCATCCATCGGCACCGGCGCGCACATACCGACAGGAGACCCTCGATGACCGAAACCTTCTACGAAGTCCTGCGCCGGCAGGGAATCACCCGGCGCAGCTTCCTCAAATTCTGCAGCCTCACGGCCTCCTCCCTGGGCCTGGGATCCGCCTTCGTGCCGAAGATCGCGCATGCGCTGGAGACCAAGCCGCGTACTCCGGTGATCTGGCTGCACGGTCTCGAATGCACCTGCTGTTCCGAGTCCTTCATCCGGTCCGCGCACCCGCTGACCAAGGACGTGGTGCTCTCGATGCTTTCCCTCGACTACGACGACACCCTGATGGCGGCCGCCGGCCACCAGGCCGAGGCGATCATCGAGGAGGTCAAGAAGAAGTACAAGGGCAACTACATCGTCGCGGTCGAGGGCAACCCGCCCCTCAATGAGGATGGCATGTACTGCATCCACGGCGGCCGGCCCTTCGTCGAGGTGCTCAAGGAGACCTGTGCCGATGCCAAGGCGGTCATCTCCTGGGGTGCCTGCGCCTCCTACGGCTGCGTGCAGGCCGCGAAGCCCAATCCGACCCGCGCCACCCCGGTGCATCAGGTGATCAGCGGCAAGCCCATCGTGCGCGTTCCCGGCTGCCCGCCGATCGCGGAAGTCATGACCGGCGTCGTCACCTACATGCTGACCTTCGACCGGATCCCGGAACTCGACCGGCAGGGCCGCCCGAAGATGTTCTACGGCCAGCGCATCCACGACAAGTGCTACCGCCGCCCGCACT
>DAOLKI010000310.1:2533-3775 GCA_035331665.1 Rhodocyclaceae bacterium | reverse complement strand
GGGGTCGCGCGCGGCGGCCGCCGCCCCCGTCCCGCCGGGGACGACGACGATGTCCGGCCGCGGCACGTCGTCGAAGGCCGCATCGGCGAGCAGCACGAGGCCGCCGTTCATGCGCTTCGGCCCCGGCCTGTCCGCCACGAGGCGCACCCGGGCGTCGGGGGCGAGTTTCAACACGTCGTAAGGACCCACCGCGTCGAGGGCGGTCAGGTCGTCGAACAGGAGGATGGCGATTTCCATGGCGATCGGGATTCGGCAGTGCGCGTTCGGGATGGGCGCGGGCCTCCTCCCGCAAAGGCGCCCATGTTCGCACCTAAGGGGCGACGGGAAAAGAGGTCCTCGTCATCCTCGCGGCCGGGGCGGGTCCGGCCCCGCCTGCCGGGAGGTTTTGCGCCCCCCGCGTCCATGCGTACCGGCGGGACTACAGGCCCCTCACCGCCCGAAGAACCAGCCTGCCGCGAGGGACGCAAAGGCGACCGCCTCGATGGCCGTCGCCCCGAGGAGGGCGATGCGAAAGCCCGCTGCCGGCGCGAACAGGCCGGCGACGAAGAACGCAAAGCCCGGAAAGGGCGCCAGCACGAGCCGTAGTGACAGCAGCGCCTGCCCGGCGGTCAGCGGGGCGCCCGGAGGGCCCGGCGGGGGCGGCGCATGATGGTCCATCACCGCGGGGATCGCCGTGGCGGCGAAGAGGACTGCCGCCGTCGAAACGACCATCCAGAAAGCCCGGCAGGGCCGAAGGAAATACAGGGCCGCCCCGCTGGCCGGCGCCGAGGCCAGCGCCAGCACCCCAAGGAAGACGATGGCGTCGCCGAAGGCGTGCATGCCGCTGGAAAGCAACCGTTCCTGCGGGTCGCCGAGATGGACGTGGAGGACCACTGCGGCGATGGCCGTCAGGAACGCAATCGCATAGCCGGCCAGGACGAGGCCGATCCGCGCGGCCGGCCCCTTGTTCGCAATCGTTTGCAACCAGGCGATCATCCGAGAAAAAGCAGTTGAACCACAGAGCCACGGAGTTCACAGAGGAAAATCGGATACTTGTCGGGGTTGTCATACTCACCCGATGGGTGGCGCGAACACCACACGCAAGTCCGTGATGCTTTGCATTTCTCTGCGTCTCCGTGCCGCTGTGGTGAGGTCTTCAGGATCATTCTGCTCGTCGCTTTGCCGCGACGGTCATTGGTTCCGTCGGGAGCGGCGAAAAGAAAAGACCGCTTGGAGCCTGGAATTCATGCCGACCGCCTATCG
>DAOLKI010000310.1:0-2433 GCA_035331665.1 Rhodocyclaceae bacterium | reverse complement strand
TATCGCCCACTTGTCGCCCACTTGTCGCCCGGCAGCTTCCCGCGAAATGCTTCGAACCCAAGGGAGGGGTCACCAAACAGCCACGACCCGGCCAGCAACGAACGCGATGGTCGTCAGGTCCTGCCGCCAGTCTGCGGATTCAACTTGCGGGAATCCATGCGCAGCCGCCGATGGCGTCGCAGGCAGCGTTGCGGCCGGGTCAGGTGGCCGAGTCGCCCTCGCCGTCCCAATAGCCCGTGGCAGAGGATTCGCGGCCCACATAACGGAACTCCCCGGGCGAGCCGGGCGGGGCCCCCGGCACCCGGGCGTACACCCCGAACTTTCCGCTGTCGGGATATTCGGCCAGTTCGGGGTAGAGGAGCGTGCTGATCGCCACGTAACGCAATTCCTCGCCACCGGTGTTGCGGATCTGGTGCGCCGTTTCGGGGCCGCCCGGCGGGCAGGCGATGAAGTCTCCCGGCCGGATGGGATAGGTTTCCCGGCCGATCCGGACGACGCCGCGGCCCTGCAGCACGAAGAACAGTTCCTCGTTGGCCCGGTGGGAATGAAAGGGGAACGCCGCCATGCCCGGCGGTACCGCGGTGACGTTGAAGCCGAGCAATCTGGCGCCGATCCGGCTCGACACCTGCGCCATTCCGGCGTCGAAGCTCCCGGCGGCGGCGCCCGTGGCGCGCATCGCCTCGGGGCGCGGCTTGAATTCGAGTTCGTCGAGATTGATGACGGGCTTTGACATCGGTGCGCTCCTGGGGCGGATCGCGACGCCGGAAGGAGCCCGGCGGCGGTGGAAGGGGCCTACAGCTTACTTGCATGGCGCGCATCCGGGAAACCGGCACTCGCCGGGCGATCTCCCCATGCCGACGGGTGGCCGCATCCCGAATGCGGGAGGGACCCCTTGCGCCCCTGCGAGGCGCCGGACCGCGTCGCGACCCGCGGCGGGCCGGCGATTGCGAATCGCGCGGCCATGCCGGGCCGTGGCGACTCGTCTCAGCGCTGCAGCGCGCCCCCGTCCACGGCCGCCGTTCGGTCCAGCCCCATCAGCGCCCGCGTGGTCTCGGTTTCCCGCTTCGTCCGCCCGAGTACCTGGGCGACGCCAGCATTTCCGCAAGCCTCGGAAACTCGGTCGAGAAGTGCTCGTCCATCATGCGTTCGAAGCGCGCCGAGAACCAGAGCCGCAACAGCGGGTCGAGCAGGCGGCCGGCGGTGCCGCGAAAGCCCGCCCGGATCGTATGGGTGATCGTCGCCCCGGCGGCGTCGTCCACGATCACCAGGGTCAGCCAGCCGGGCAGCTTCACGCCATGCAGGAACTGCCAGGTGATCCGGTCCGCCGCCAGTTCCGTGACTTCGCACACCAGGCGCAGGTGCCGGTCGCCGACCCTCTCGTCCATGCAGATCCGCTGGCCGACGCCCCGCACGCCGTTCAGGGGGTGCATGCGGAAATGGGTGCCGGGCCACCAGGCCCGGTAGCGCTCGTCCGTCGCCGTCAGCATGAAGTCGATGACGCTGCGCGCCCGCATGCGCGGCACGTGCATCGAGGATTCGATCGTGATCACGGACGACCCGCGGCCACCCGGCCGCTACACCCAACCCAGGAGCAACACGCGGAAGACCGTCTTGCGGTCGGCCCGGAAGGCAACCCAGAGCAGACCGAGGCCGGCGGCGAGGAAGGCCAGGAAGGCCCACGGACTGAACGGGGTGGACGGCAGGAGCAGCCAGACCGGGACGCCCATGAAGCAGATCCCGAACAGAAGGTGGATCGCCCGGGCGACCCGTTCTCCGAGGGGCTGTTGGGCGAACGGCGTTCTCGTCACGGCAATCAACTGGCGTGGTTCCGTCGGGAGTGAGGGGAAGAAGGGATCGCTTTGAATCGGGAACCCATTATCGCTCGGCTTTCCGGTGGTCCCGTTGGCCGGGAGGTTGGGCGTCAAGCGGGCTTCCGGGGCACCGGCTTCACTTGAAGCTCGCACCCGACGGCCTGGGCATGCCGCTTGAGGGTGGCGAGCGAGGGAGCATGTTTTCCGGCCGGCTCCAGCCTCGAAACCGCACTCTTGGTTGTTCCCATCCGTTCCGCGACGGCGTCTTGCGTGAGGCCCGAACGGGAGCGTGCCTTGAGCATTTGCTCCGCAACCTGGTACTCAAGGGCAAGGGCGTCATGGGCTTCGACGAACCCCTCGCGCGCCGCCGCCCTGGCAAGGAATTCCTTGTGGGAATGGCGGACGGGCTTGAATTTCAGTTCAGCCATTAGAAACCTCCTTCAGGCGGTTGCGCGCCAACTTCAGTTCCCGATCAGGCGTTTCCTGCGACTTCTCGATGAATGCGTGGAAGACGACGATCCTCTTGCCGACGAGAAAGCAGTGGAACCCCTGCCGATGCCAGAACGCCCGCGAGGCCGAAGCGCGAACACGCCATCACCGAACGCCCGCGAGTGCGGCAGCC
>DAOLKI010000309.1:0-3804 GCA_035331665.1 Rhodocyclaceae bacterium | reverse complement strand
GCCCCGGTGGAAGTGGATATCAGCAAGCTCGCCCCGGGCCAGATGATGACCGTCGAGTGGCGCGGCAAGCCCGTGTGGATCATCCACCGCACCAAGGAGATGATCGATGGTCTGCGCAAGGCCGACGACAAGGTCGCCGATCCGAAGTCCGAGCGCCAGATGCAGCCGGATTACGCGAAGAACGAAACCCGCTCGATCAAGCCCGAGATCATGGTCGCCATCGGCATCTGCACCCACCTGGGCTGCTCGCCGACCGACAAGTTCAAGACCGGTGCCGAATCCGGCATCGACGGCGAATGGCCGGGGGGGTTCCTCTGCCCCTGCCACGGTTCCACCTTTGACCTGGCGGGCCGGGTCTACAAGAACAAGCCGGCGCCGGACAACCTGGAAGTGCCGCCGCATGCGTATCTCTCCGAAGCCAAGCTGATCATTGGCGAAGACAAGAAGGGGGCCTAAGGGATGGGTGCCAGCAATTACGAGAAATTCAAGTCGGACGGCACCCTGGCCGGCAACCTGCTGGAGTGGGTCGACGCCCGCTTCCCGCTGACGGCCAACTGGAAGGCGCACCTTTCCGAGTACTACGCCCCGAAGAACTTCAACTTCTGGTATTTCTTCGGTTCCCTGGCGCTGCTGGTCCTCGTGCTGCAGATCGTCACCGGGATCTTCCTGGTCATGCATTTCAAGCCGGATGCGTCGCTCAATTCCGCCGGCGTCCCCGTGGCATTCGCCAGCGTCGAATACATCATGCGCGACGTGCCCTGGGGATGGTTGATCCGCTACATGCATTCGACCGGCGCCTCCGCCTTCTTCATCGTCGTATATCTGCACATGTTCCGCGGCATGCTCTACGGCTCCTACCGCAAGCCGCGGGAGCTGATCTGGATCTTCGGCGTGCTGATCTACCTGGCACTGATGGCTGAAGCCTTCATGGGTTATCTGCTTCCCTGGGGACAAATGTCCTATTGGGGCGCCCAGGTGATCCTGAGCCTGTTCTCGGCCATCCCGCTCGTCGGCAACGATCTGGCGACCTGGATTCGCGGCGACTACGTCATCGGCGACGCCACGCTGAACCGCATGTTCTCCTTCCACGTGATCGCGGTGCCCCTGGTCCTGCTCGGGCTGGTGGCGGCCCACATCCTCGCCCTGCACGAGGTGGGTTCCAACAACCCGGACGGCGTGGAGATCAAGAAGAAGAAGGACGAGCGCGGGATCCCGCTGGACGGCATTCCCTTCCACCCGTACTACACGGTGAAGGACATCGTCGGGGTCGTCGTCTTCCTGATGGCCTTCTCCATCATCGTGTTCTTCATGCCCGAGTTCGGCGGCTATTTCCTGGAGTACAACAACTTCATTCCGGCCGATCCGCTGAAGACGCCGCCGCACATCGCGCCGGTGTGGTACTTCACCCCGTTCTATTCGATCCTGCGGGCCAACACGGTCAATTTCTTCTGGGTCGATGCGAAGCTGTGGGGCGTCATCTTCATGGGACTGGGCGTGATGGTGTTCTTCCTGCTGCCCTGGCTCGACCGCAGCCCGGTCAAGTCGATCCGTTACCGCGGACCGCTGTTCAAGGGCGCGCTGGTGGCGTTCGTGATCGCCTTCTTCATCCTGGGTTACCTGGGCATCCTGCCTCCGACCCCGGGCCGTACGCTCGTCTCGCAAATCTGCACCATCATCTACTTCGCCTTCTTCCTGTTGATGCCGATCTACACCGCACTCGACAAGTGCAAGCCTGAACCGGAAAGGGTGACCGAAAAATGAAAAAGCTGCTTCTCACTCTCCTGTTCGCGCCCTTGCTCGCCTTTGCCAGCGGGCCGGAACTGCACCTGGACAAGGCACCCGACAAGTCGCGCGATTTCGCGGCCCTGCAAAACGGCGCCAAGCTCTTCATCAATTACTGCCTCAACTGCCACGGCGCTTCCTACATGCGCTACAACCGGCTGAACGACATCGGCCTCAGCGACCAGCAGATCAAGGACAACCTGCTGTTCACGGCGGAGAAGGTCGGCGAACCGATGAAGATCGCGATGCAGCGCGACGATGCCAAGGTCTGGTTCGGCGCCGCGCCGCCCGACCTGACCGTGATCGCCCGGGCGCGGGCCTCCGAGTTCGGCAGCGGCGCGGACTGGCTCTATACCTACCTGCGCACCTTCTACCGCGACGACGCCCGTCCGAGCGGATGGAACAACGTGGTCTTCGAGAACGTGGGCATGCCCCACATCCTCTGGGAACTGCAGGGTGAGCAGGTCATGGGGCCGGATCACAAACTGCAACTCGCCAAGCCGGGCCTCATGAAGCCGGAGGAATTCGACAACGCCGTCGCCGATCTGGTCGCCTATCTGCAGTACATGGGCGAGCCGAAGGCGGAGTTCCGCAAGCAACTCGGCGTCATCGTGCTCATCGGCCTGGCCCTGATCTTCGTCTTTGCGTACGCGCTGAAGCGCGAGTACTGGAAAGACATCCACTAACCTCGAACGGAATGCAACATATGGGGCATCGTGAAGTGGGTGCACCGTCCATCCGGCGGGTGGTTCGGGACGCCGATTATTCCTGGGGTACGAGTACCATGATGAACCTGTACTCGGGCACTACCTGCCCGTTCAGCCATCGATGCCGAATCGTCTTGTACGAGAAGCAGATGGACTTCCAGGTGATCGACGTGGACCTGTTCAACAAGCCGGAGGACATCGCGGTCATCAACCCGTACAACCGGGTTCCCGTGCTGGTGGACAGGGACTTGGTGCTGTACGAGGCCAACATCATCAACGAGTACATCGATGAGCGCTTCCCCCACCCGCAACTGATGCCGCCCGATCCGCAGATGCGGGCGCGCGCGCGGCAACTGCTCTACACGATGGAGCATGAGCTCTTCAGCCACATCGATCCGCTGGAGAAGAGCCTGAAGTCGGCGGACAAGTCCCGGTCCCACATCCGCGACCGCCTGTCCGAGCTTGCCCCGATGTTCGCCAAGCAGAAATACATGCTCGGCGAGGACTTCTCCATGATCGACGTGGCTATCGCTCCATTGCTCTGGCGCCTCGAGCATTACGGCATCGAGTTGCCCAAGGCCGCCGCGCCGCTGATGAAGTATGCCGAGCGGATCTTCAGCCGGCAGGGCTTCATCGACGCGCTGACGCCGTCCGAAAAGGTCATGCGGCGCTGATCCGCGCCCGTCCCGCGGGGACGGGAGCGGTCGCGCCTCTCCGATGGCTTCCACCAAGCCCTACCTGATCCGCGCCATCTGGGAGTGGTGCGCGGACCAGGGGTTCACGCCCTATATCGCCGTCGCCGTCGACGACCATACCAACGTGCCGCGCGAGTTCGTCCGCGACGGCCAGATCGTCCTGAACGTGGGGTCCGAGGCGACCCACAAGCTGGAACTCGGAAACGAGGAGATCGCCTTCCAGGCCCGGTTCAACGGAGTGCCTTTCCCGATCCGGATCCCCGTTCGGCGGGTGGCCGCCATCTACGCCAGGGAGAATGGCGAGGGCATGGGATTCGATGTGGAGGAGGGCGAACCCGCGAAGGAACCTGCGGCAGAGGGTGAGGTGAGGGCGTCGCCGGGGGACGAGGGCGGCTCCCCGGGAGGCTCCGGGAACCGCCCGCGCCTGACGCGGGTCAAGTAGGGGCAGGAAGGCCCCGGTGTTCCGCGCCCGCCGGTGCGGCGCGGCGATATAATCCCCGCCGTTTCGTGCCGCGTCCAAGGGCCCGTGGAGCCGATTCCACCGTGATCCAACGCACCCGGCCACGCGAAGGTGGCGGAATTGGTAGACGCACTGGATTTAGGTTCCAGCGCCGCAAGGC
>DAOLKI010000308.1:0-3813 GCA_035331665.1 Rhodocyclaceae bacterium | reverse complement strand
TGGTTCTCCGAGGGCAAGTGGGTGCACCTGGCCAAGATCGCCTTCGAGAAGTACTTCCTGCGCAAGATGAAGAAGGGCACCTCGGAGCCCGTCTTCGAGAAGATGGTCATGAATGCCCTCGGCATCATGAAGCTGCGCGACAAGTAGCATCGAGAACGGGCCGGCCGGCGGGCTTTTTCGGCCCACCCCGGCCCGAATTGTTTTTTTGGACGAAGAAACATGGGAATTTCCGGACGCATCGCCGCCCTCTTCCTGCGCTCCCAGATGACGCCGCTGCTGGCGCTCATCGCGCTGCTGCTCGGGGTCTTCGCGACCCTGGTCACGCCGCGGGAGGAGGAGCCCCAGATCAACGTCACGATGGCCAACGTGTTCATCCCCTTCCCGGGCGCATCGGCCAAGGACGTGGAGAACCTGGTGGCGCGTCCGGCGGAACAGGTCCTTTCCCGCATCTCCGGCATCGAGCACGTGTACTCCGTGTCCCGCCCCGGCATGGCGGTCATCACCGTCCAGTACCAGGTGGGCGAGGATCCCATCCAGGCGCTGGTGAGGCTGTACGACACCATCAACGCGAACCGCGACTGGGTATCCCCGAACCTGGGCGTGCTCGACCCCATCGTCAAACCCAAGGGCATCGACGACGTGCCCATCGTGACCCTCACCTTCTGGACCGACGATCAGGGCCGGTCGGCCTTCGAGATGCAGCAGGTGGCCCGGGCGGCGGAAATCGAGATCAAGCGCATCCCCGGCACCCGCGACGTGGCCACCATCGGCGGTCCGGGGCACGTGGTGCGGGTCGTGATGGATACCGACCGCATGAACGCCTTCGGCATCACCGCCCAGGACCTGAAGGCCGCCCTGCAGGTGTCCAACGCGTCGCAGCCCGCCGGCGCCTTGGTCTCCGGCAACAACGAGGTGCTCGTGCAGACCGGCACCTACATCGAGTCGGCCGCCGACGTGAAGCGGCTCGTGGTCGGCGTCTCCGAGGGCAGGCCGGTGTTCATGGCCGACGTGGCGCGCATCGAGGACGGTCCCGACCAGCCCGCGCGCTACGTCTGGCACGGCGTCGGCGCGGCTGCCGGGAAGGCGGGGGAGGGCAAGGCCGCCGGGCCGGCGCCCGGATCCGAGTACCCCGCGGTCACGCTGTCCGTATCCAAGAAACCCGGCGTCAATGCGGCCGACGTGGCCGAGGCCGTGATCCACCGGGCGGAGAGCATGCGCGGCACCGTGATTCCCGACGGCGTCCAATTCACGGTCACCCGCAATTACGGCCAGACGGCCACCGACAAGGCCCAGAAACTGATCGGCAAGCTGGTCTTCGCGACGGCCTTCGTCGTGTTGCTGGTCCTGTTCGCCCTCGGCCGGCGCGAGGCCGCCATCGTCGGCACGGCCGTGACCCTGACCCTCGCGGCGACCCTGTTCGCTTCCTGGGCCTGGGGCTTCACGCTGAACCGCGTCTCCCTGTTCGCCCTGATCTTCTCCATCGGCATCCTGGTGGACGATGCCATCGTCGTGGTGGAGAACATCCACCGCTGGCACGGGCTGCATCCCGGCAAGCCCCTCCGGGACATCATCCCGGGCGCCGTGGACGAGGTCGGCGGCCCGACCATCCTGGCGACCTTCACCGTCATCGCGGCCCTGTTGCCGATGGCCTTCGTCTCGGGGCTGATGGGGCCCTACATGAGTCCCATCCCCATCAATGCCTCCATGGGCATGTTCATTTCGCTGGCGATCGCCTTCGTGGTGACCCCCTGGCTGGCCCTCAAGCTGATGAAGCCCGCCGCGCACGGTCACGCGAACGCCGGCAGCGACCGGATGACCGCGCGCCTCGAGGGCGTCTTCCGGCGGGTCATGGCGCCCATGCTGGACGAACGCACGGGCCGCTCGGCGCGGCGCAGGCTGTGGATCGGCATCCTGGCCGCCATCCTCGCCTCGGTTTCGCTCGGCGTCGTGCAGTGGGTGGTGCTCAAGATGCTGCCCTTCGACAACAAGAGCGAGTTCCAGGTCGTGCTGGACATGCCGGTGGGCACGCCCCTGGAACAGACGGACCGGGTGCTGCACGAGATCGGCGCCTACATCGCCACGGTCGAGGAGGTCTCCGACTACCAGGCCTATGCCGGCACGGCCAGCCCGATCAATTTCAATGGACTGGTGCGCCAGTACTACCTGCGCACCAACCCGGAGATGGGCGACATCCAGGTGAACCTGGTGGACAAGAAGCACCGCCACCGCCAGAGCCACGAGATCGCCGTGGGCGTCCGCGACCGGGTGTTCGAGATCGCCCGCAAGGCCGGCGGCAACGCGAAGGTCATCGAGGTGCCGCCGGGTCCGCCGGTGCTCTCGCCCATCGTCGCCGAGGTCTATGGACCGGACTACGCGGGCCAGATCGGAATGGCGAAGAAGGTGCGCGCGGCCTTCGAGGGCACCGCGGACATCCTCGGCGTGGACGATTCCATCGACGAGGACGCCGGGAAGGTGGTCCTGCGGGTGAACCAGAGCAAGGCGGCCCTGCTCGGCGTCGCGCAGAAGGACATCGTCGAGGTGGTGCGCCTGGGCCTGTCGGGCGAGGACGTCACGCCCATGCACGACGGCGAATCCAAGTACGAGGTGCCCGTGCGCATCACGCTGCCGGCCGAGCGCCAGGACTCCCTCGACCAGTTATTGAAGCTGCACGTGCGCGGCCGGGACGGCCGCCTGGTGTCCGTGTCGGAACTGGTCGAGGCGCGCAAGACCCTGCGCGAGAAGGTCATCTACCACAAGGACCTGTTGCCGGTCGTCTACGTGACCGGCGACATGGGCGGCCGCCTGGATTCGCCCCTCTACGGCATGTTCGACATCCGGGGCAAACTGCCCGAAGGCATGGGGGAGTACTTCATCCGCCAGCCCAAGGATCCCTACGCCGGCTATGCGCTCAAGTGGGACGGCGAGTGGCAGGTGACTTACGAGACCTTCCGGGACATGGGCATCGCCTACGCCGTGGGGCTCGTGCTCATCTACCTGCTCGTGGTGGCCCAGTTCAGGAGTTACCTGGTGCCGCTGATCATCATGGCCCCGATCCCGCTGACCATCATCGGCGTCATGCCGGGCCATGCCCTGTTCGGCGCCCAGTTCACCGCCACCTCGATGATCGGCATGATCGCCCTGGCCGGCATCATCGTGCGCAACTCCATCCTGCTCGTCGATTTCGTGAACGACCAGGTGGCCGGCGGCATGGATTTCGCCGAGGCGGTGATCCAGTCGGCCGCCATCCGGGCCAAGCCCATCGCCCTCACGGGCCTGGCCGCCATGCTCGGCGCCCTGTTCATCCTCGACGACCCGATCTTCTCGGGCCTTGCCCTGAGCCTGATCTTCGGCATCTTCGTGTCGACCCTGCTGACCCTGGTCGTCATCCCCGTTCTTTACTTCGCGGCCATGAAGAACCGCATCCACATCCCCACCCTGCAAGGAGAATAGCAATGACCGTCAATCGCATCGTGCGCATCGTCGCCGGCTTCTTCATCATGGTTTCCCTGGCCCTGGCCCATGCCATGGGGCAGGCGGACATGACCCAGCTGTCCTGGCTCTGGTTCACCGCCTTCGTCGGCGCCAATCTTTTCCAGAGCGGCTTCACCACCTTCTGCCCGCTGGACACCATCCTCAAGAAGCTCGGCGTCCCGGAAGCCACGAACTGCTCCACGGGCGGCTGCGCCTGATCGTCCCTGCGTTGCCTTCGTGCCGCGGCCCGGTCGGGATGCGGCGCCCGGCAGCGGGGTCTGTGCTCATTCAGCCTGAAAACCTCACCACAGAGGCACAGAGACGCAGAGAAATGCAAAACAT
>DAOLKI010000307.1:0-3824 GCA_035331665.1 Rhodocyclaceae bacterium | reverse complement strand
GTCATGGCCTACGACTACACGGTGCTGGCCGGGACCCAGGGCTTCATGAACCACAAGAAGACCGACCGGCTGCTGCGCCTGGCCGAGGAATGGGAACTGCCCATCGCCTTCCTGGCGGAAGGCGGCGGAGGGCGTCCGGGCGACACCGACATGGCCGTCGTGACCGGCCTGGACGTGCCCACCTTCGCCAGTTACGCCAGGCTTTCCGGCCGCGTGCCGCGGATCGGCGTGGTGGCCGGACACTGCTTCGCCGGCAATGCGGCGCTGCTCGGTTGCAGCGACGTGATCATCGCCACCGCCAACGCGAGCATCGGCATGGGCGGCCCCGCCATGATCGAAGGGGGCGGACTGGGCGTCTGGCGACCGGAGGAAGTGGGTCCCATGGACGTCCAGACGAAGAACGGCGTCGTCGACGTGGCCGTGGCCGACGAGGCGGAGGCGGTCTGCGTGGCGAAGCGTTACCTGTCCTACTTCCAGGGAGCGCTCGCCGCCTCGACCGCCGCCGACGCGCGCGACCTGCGCCACCTGGTCCCGGAGAACCGGTTGCGCAGCTACGACGTGCGGGCCGTGATCGCCACCCTGTGCGACGCGGAGTCCGTGCTCGAACTGCGCCGCCATTTCGGGCGCGCCATGGTCACGGCGCTGGTCCGCATCGAGGGACGGCCGATGGGCCTGATCGCCAACGATTCCCGCGTCCTGTCCGGCGCCATCGACGCGGACGCGGCCGACAAGGCCGCCCGCTTCCTGCAGCTGTGCGACGCCTTCGGCCTGCCGGTGCTGTCCCTGTGCGACACGCCGGGCTTCATGGTCGGCCCGGAGACCGAGACCCGCGCCCAGGTGCGCCATGTCAGCCGCATGTTCGTCGCCGGGGCGGCGCTGTCCGTGCCGGTCTTCTGCCTCGTGCTGCGCAAGGGTTACGGGCTGGGCGCCATGGCCATGGCCGGCGGCGGCTTCCAGTCGCCCTTCTTCGTCGCCGCCTGGCCCACCGGCGAATTCGGCGCCATGGGCCTCGAGGGCGCCGTGCGCCTCGGCTTCCGCCGCGAACTCTCCGCCATCGCCGACGCGGACGCCCGCGAGGCGAAATTCCGGGAACTGGTGGAACTCGCCTACGCAAAAGGCCACGGCATCAACGTCGCCTCCTATCTCGAGATCGACGCCGTCATCGACCCGGCCGAGTCGCGCAACTGGATCCTGCGCGGCCTGCGTTCCCTGCCCACGATCAAGCCTTCCCGGCGGTGGGTGGATACGTGGTGACCCCTGGCCGGAAAAGCAATCCACCGCGGAGGCGCCGAGGCCGCAGAGGAGGACAAAGTGCAATGCAAAGGCATATTCACCACAAAGGACACCAAGGACACCAAGGACACCAAGAGAAGCAACGCGGAAAACCCGATTCGACGTATTCCGGGACCCGGCATCGCGGGTCGTTTCTTGATTCGCCTTTCTTGGTGTCCTTGGTGTCCTTTGTGGTGAAAGGTCCTGACTTTCCCTTGATCCAACCCTGATCCGACAGCCTTCCCGCCGAATTCACTCCTCCTCAAGGAACCTCCCCATGGAATACACCACCCTCGCCGTCTCGGTCCGCGACCACGTGGCCCGCATCGAACTGAACCGGCCCGACAAGGCCAATGCCATGAACCTGCCCATGTGGCAGGAGATCCGCCAGGCCATGCGCTGGGCCGACGACACGCCCGACGTCCGCGTCGCCGTCATCGCCGGGGCCGGCCGCCACTTCACCGCCGGCATCGACCTGTCGATGCTGGGCGGGGTGCAGGCCCAGGTCGAGGACGACTGCGACGGGCGCAGCCGCGAGAAGCTGCGCCGGACCATCCTCGACCTGCAGGACTGCCTGACCAGCATCGAACGCTGCCGCAAGCCGGTGATCGCCGAGATCCAGGGGGCCTGCGTCGGGGGGGGCATCGACCTGATCACCTGCTGCGACATGCGCTACTGTTCCGCCGATGCGTATTTCTCGGTCAAGGAGATCGACGTGGGCATGACCGCGGACGTGGGCACCCTGCAGCGCCTGCCCAGGCTGATCGGCGAAGGCATGGCCCGCGAACTGGCCTACACGGGACGCGACGTGAAAGGCCCCGAGGCGCAGGAGATCCGCCTGGTGAACCGCTGTTACGAATCCGCCGACGCGCTGCGCGCGGGGGTCGCGGCGCTGGCGGCGACGATCGCCGCCAAGCCGCCCCTGTCGATCAGGGGATGCAAGGAGATGATCACCTACGTCCGCGACCACACCGTCGCCGATGGCCTGAACTACATCGCCACCTGGAACGCCGCCATGCTCCTGTCCTCGGACCTGGAGGAAGCCTTCAAGGCCGGCCGCGAGAAACGCGCGCCGGTTTACCGGGATTGAGGAATCGGGCCATGGCAATGGCGGCTGCCGGAGTGGCAAAACCTCGCCGCCGAGGCGCAAAGGCACAGAGGGCCGCGGAGGAATGCAAGGCGACCTCTCGGTTTGCGTGGGAGCGACACCCCCGCCGCGATGCATTCGTGATGGCCCGGACAATTGCAAGCTCTCGCCGCGGAGGCGCAAAAGCACAGAGGGCGGCGGAGGAAGGCACGGCGGCCCCTCGGTTTTCGTGGGAGCGGCGCCCCCGCCGCGGTGCTTGCGCAATGGCTTTTCCGATGGCCAGGGTGTCGTCGGTCCCCTTGCGGCTTCCCCACCCATGACCCCGTCCGGAACAAAGAGCGCCCCATGACCGACCCCTTCGAACACCACCATGCAAATGTCAATGGCCTGCGCCTGCACTACGCGGCGGCCGGGCCGGTCGATGCGCCGGTGATCCTCTTCGTCCATGGCTTCCCGGAGTTCTGGTACGCCTGGAAGGACCAGCTCGCCGAGTTCTCCCGCGACCACCGGGCGGTGGCGCCGGACTTGCGCGGCTACAACCTGTCGGACAAGCCCGCGGCGGTGAAGGACTACCGGGCGAAGCACCTGCTGGAGGACCTGCGCCAGCTGATCCTCGCCCTGGGCCGGGAAAAGGCCGTGTTGGTGGCCCACGACTGGGGCGGTGCCGTCGCCTGGTCCCTGGCCGCCCAGCATCCCGAGGCGGTGGAGCGCCTGGTCATCGTCAACTCCCCCCATGCCGTGCCCTTCGCCCGGGCCCTCGCCACGGACCCGGGCCAGCAGGCGGCGAGCCAGTACATGCGCATGCTCCGCTCGCCCGAGGCGGAGGCCCTGCTCTCGGCCGACGGTTACGCCGGGCTCAAGGCCATCTTCGACAGGTTCGGACAGGGCTGGAACGGCCTGGCGGACGAGGACCGCGCCCGCTACCTGGAGGCCTGGGCCCGGCCCGGCGCGCTGACCGGTGCCCTCAACTACTACCGCGCCTCCCCCCTGTATCCGCCCGGCCCGCACCCCGGCGACGACCGCGGCGCGGCGGACCTCGCCATCGACCCGGCGCCCTTCGTGGTGCGCGTCCCCGCGCTGGTGATCTGGGGAGAGGCCGACGCGGCGCTGCTGCCCTGCCTGCTCGACGGCCTCGGCGACGTGGTCACCGACCTGCGCGTCGAACGGGTGCCCGGCGCCAGCCACTGGATCGTCCACGAGCGGCCGGATCTCGTGAACCGGCTGATCCGCGAATTCCTGCCCCGGGACCTCGCCGCGACGTCCCGGTAGAACCCGGGCGCACGCCGAATCCCGTCGTCCCTCATGCCGAGGCAAGCGCGCCCCGGCAAGCGCGGTTCCGCGAACCCGAATGGGTCGTCGATGCGGTGTTTTCCGGCACCCTGCCGGCGGCCGACCGCGTCGCCGGGTTCAAGGGGTCCGTCGCGCCGGCCAGAGAACGCGGCACCCCGCGGTTCCCGGCCGATCG
>DAOLKI010000306.1:0-3861 GCA_035331665.1 Rhodocyclaceae bacterium | reverse complement strand
CGGCGCCTGCCCCCGCGCCGGCCGCGAAGGCCCCGGAACCGCCACCCGCCGCGAAGGCGCCGGAACCGCCGGCGCCGGCCAAGGCACCGGAGAAGCCCGCCGAGCCGCCCAAGGTCGCCGAAGCCCCCAAACCGGCCGAACCGCCCAAGCCCGCCGAGCCGCCCAAGGCGGCGGAGCCTGCACCGGCGCCGGTCCCGGCAGCGGAAGCGGCGAAACCCGCCGAAGCCCCCAAATCCCCGCCGCCGCCTCCTAAGAAGCCGGCGGCTCCACCGCCGCCTCCTCCCCCCGAGCCCAGCTTCATGGAGGACAATCCGGAGATCGTGTTCGGCGGCGGTGCCGTGGTGGCCCTCCTGGCCGGTTACTTCGGCTACAGCGCCTGGCGGAAGAAGAAGAAGGGTGCCGGCGTCACGGAAGGCGAGCTGTCGGCCAATTCCGTCTTCGGCACCACCGGCGGCCAGAGCGTCGACACCAGCAACAACTCCATCCAGACCGATTTCAGCCAGTCCGGCATCGGCGCCATCGATACGGACGAGGGGGTGGACCCCGTCGCCGAAGCCGACGTCTACATGGCCTACGGCCGTGACGCCCAGGCCGAGGAAATCCTGCTCGACGCCCTGAAGAGCGATCCGGCGCGCCATGCCGTGCACCTGAAACTGCTCGAGATATATGCCGCCCGCAAGAGCGTCAAGCAGTTCGAGACGCTGGCGACCGACCTTTATGGCCAGACGGGCGGCAACGGGCCCGATTGGGACAAGGCCGCCGCGCTCGGCCGCAGCGTGGATCCCGACAACCCGCTCTACGGGGGCAAGCCGGGGGAGAAGGCCGCTCCCGACCTCAGCACGACGGTGATCCTGTCTGCGCCGCCGGAGAAGGTCAAGGACACGGTGACCATGCCGGGCGAGCTGCAGCAGCTCGCCCAGGCGGCGGAAATGCCCATGGCCGAGGCTCCGGCGCCCGCGCCGGAAGCGCCTGCCGCGGAGGAAGCGGGCAGCCTCGACTTCGACCTCGACCTGGGCAGTCCGGTCGCCGAACCGGCGCCGGCGCCCGCCGCGCCCGAGGCCCCGCCCGAAATGCCGGCTGCGGCCAAGGAGGACGAGGCGGCCGGGCTCGATTTCGATCTGGACCTGGGGGCGACCGTCGTGGTGCCGCCGGCAAAACCCGCCGCCGAACCCGAATTCTCCGGGGCATCGACGGTCGTGATCCCCGAGCCCGTCGTGGCCGCCCCGGCCGCGGCGGAACCCTCCCTGGACATCGATTTCGCCGTCACGGACACCGGCATTCCCACCCCCAAGGCGGCCGAGGAGCCCAAGCCGGCCGATGACGGCAACATCATCGACTTCGACCTGGATCTCTCGCCGGCCGCGGCCGCGCCGGCCGAGGAGGTGGCCTCGATCGAACTCGAGCGCTCCAACGTGATGGGCGAGAAGGCCTTGGATTTCAACTTCGACCTGGACAGCGCCGCTCCGGCGGCACCCGGCGACGAGGCCAAGATGCCCGCCCTGGATATTCCCGACATCAGCCTCGATCTGGGCGAGCCGGAACCGGCAGCGCCCGCCGAGGGTGCCGAGACCCCCGCCGAGAATCCGGAGGTGGCCACCAAGCTCGAACTGGCCCAGGCCTACGAGGAAATGGACGACAAGGAAGGGGCCCGCGAGCTCCTCCAGGAAGTCCTCGCCGAAGGCACTCCGGCCCAGCAGGAAGCCGCTCGGGAACGCCTGGCCCGTCTGGGTTGAGATCCGGGCGGGGTGACCCGCCCGCCGCATGGGGCCCGTGGCGCAACTCCATCCAGCGAGCCTGCTGGCCGGATGGGCGGTGGCAGCCGTTGCCGTCCCGCACCTGGACGGTTACCTTCTCGCCGCTGCGGCCGCATCCTCCTGTCTGATGGGCGCCGCCATGGCCGGCGGCCACCTGCGCCCGCTGATGCGGCGGATGCGCTGGCTGATTCTCACCGTCGTGGTCCTGTACGCGTTTGCGACGCCGGGCGAGTACCTGGCGGGCTGGCCCGGCGAAGCCGGCCTCACCCGGGACGGCCTCATCGAAGGCGGCGAGCACCTCCTGCGTCTGCTGACGATGCTGTCCCTGCTCGCCCTCGTCCTCGAGGCCTGTCCCCGTTCCCGGTTGGTGGCCGGCCTGCACGGAATGGCGTTGCCCCTCGCGTGGTTGGGCTTCGACCGGGACCGGGCCGCCATCCGCCTCCTGATGGTGCTGCAGTACGTGGAAGGAGGCCCGCCCGCGGGAAAGGCAGGATGGCGTCATTGGATGGATGCGTCCGACGCGGCGGGCGATGCCCCGGAAACGCGGTTTCCCCGCCCGCCGGTCGGACCCCTCGACCTGGCGTGGAACGGGTTGCTGGTGGCCTTTCTGGTCGTCCTCGGGATGCGCCCATGAGGATGGCCCTCGGCGTCGAGTACGACGGGTCCGCCTATGCCGGCTGGCAGGTCCAGCGAGGAGCGCGCACGGTCCAGGGCGCCGTCGAGGAAGCTCTCTCGGCGGTCGCCGGCATGCCCGTGCGGGCCACCTGTGCGGGCCGCACCGATGCCGGGGTCCACGCCACCGGCCAGGTGGTGCATTTCGATCCGGAGGTCGTCCGCCCCGATTCGGCCTGGGTGCGCGGGGTCAACGCCCACCTGCCGCCGGATGTCGCGGTCCTCTGGGCGAGCCCGGTGAGCGAGGATTTCCACGCCCGCTTTTCGGCGGTGGGACGGCGTTACCGCTACCTGCTGCTCAATGATCCGGTGCGCCCGGCCCTCGCCGACCGGCGCGTGGGTTGGCACCACCGGCCGCTCGATGCGCAAGTCATGTCCGCTGCCGCCGCCCTGCTCGTCGGGGAACACGACTTTTCCGCCTTCCGCGCGGCCGAATGCCAGGCGAAATCGCCGGTCAAGACCCTGCGCCGCGCGTCGGTGACACGGCGCGGCCCGTTTCTCGTTTTCGAGTTCGAGGCGAACGCCTTCCTGCATCACATGGTCCGGAACATCGTCGGCTCGCTGGTTTACGTCGGCAACGGGCGCCAGCCCGTGGAGTGGATGGCGCGACTCCTGGCCGGTCGCGACCGCACCGGGGCGGCCCCCACCTTCTCCGCCGCGGGCCTCTACCTGGCCGGGGTCGACTATCCGGCCCACTGGCGCCTGCCTTCGGCCGACCGTATGATCCTCCCCTTCTGAGGGCGGGATCATGGGACGGACGAGGACGAAGATCTGCGGCATCACGCGGCACGGGGACCTGCAGGCGGTCCTGGCGGCCGGCGCGGACGCGGTCGGCCTCGTCTTCTATCCGCCCAGCCCCCGTTTCCTCGAACCGGATACGGCGGGGGCGCTGGCTGCCGCCGTGCCGCCCTTCGTCACCCGGGTCGGCCTGTTCGTGAATGCGGATCCCGCAACCGTGCGCGCCACCCTCGGCACGGTCGCCCTCGACCTGCTGCAGTTCCACGGTGAAGAGGACGAGGCCTACTGCCGCCAGTTCGGGCGACCCTACGTCAAGGCGGCGCGGGTGAGGCCGGACCTCGATTTGCTAGAATACGCGCGCGCTTTTCCGTCGGCTTCCGGGCTCCTGCTCGATGCGTTCGTGGAGGGCTACGGAGGGGGCGGCAAGCGGTTCGACTGGTCCCTCGTTCCGAGGGAACTTCCCCTGCCCGTGATCCTGTCCGGGGGACTGGACGCGGAAAATGTCGAAGAGGCGATCCACGCCCTGCGCCCCTGGGCCGTGGATGTCAGCAGCGGCGTTGAACAATCGAAGGGCGTCAAGGACGCGGCCAGGATCGCCGCCTTCATGGCGGCCGTGAATAGGGCCGACAAAGCGGCCGGTGCCATTGGCGATGCAGATACCTGACCTTCCCTACGACCTTCCCGACGATCGCGGCCA
>DAOLKI010000305.1:0-3861 GCA_035331665.1 Rhodocyclaceae bacterium | reverse complement strand
GGGCGCCGACGGCGAGGATCACGTTGGCGGTGGCGACCCAGGTTAGCGGCGTCGTGATCACCTCGTCGCCCGGGCCGACTCCGGCCAGGCGCAGGGCCGTCTCCAGCGTCGCCGTTCCCGAATTGAAGGCGCGCACGGGGCGGCCGCCGCAGTACGCGGATAGGGCTGCCTCGAAGGCTGCCGCCCGTGGACCGGTCGTGATCCATCCGGAACGCAATACCGCCGCCACGTCGGCGATCGTCTCCTCGTCGATGGTCGGCCGCGTGAAGGGAAGGAAGGGAAGCGCGGACGTCGCGTTCATGAGCGGGCCACCAGCCAGACGCCGACCACGATGAAGGCGATGCCGAGCAGCTTCTGGGAGGCCAGGGGTTCGCCGAACCAGGAATAGGCCACGAAGGCATTGATCACGTAGCCGATGGAGAGCATCGGGTAGGCGATGCTCACCGGCGTGCGCGACAAGGCCATGATCCAGACCACGAGGCTCACCGCGTAACAGGCCATGCCGCCCAGGATGTGGGGCTGGGTGGCCAGTTTCCACCCCACGGGCAGCACGTTGTCCATATGGAACTCGAAGTGTCCGACCGCATTGGTACCGGCCTTGAGCAGCAGTTGCGCGGCGGCGTTCAGCAGGACGCCGGTGAGGACGAGGACGAAGCTCAGGGTGTTCATGGCGTCATTGTGGCCGATTGGAGACGATCACGCGCCGGCCGTCCCGTGCCAGGACGGTCATGGGCAGGCCCCGGGACGCCAGATGCGCATGGGTGCCGGGTGCCAGGAGGGCATAGGCCAGGGCGTCCCGGCGCCAGCGGTCCTCGAACTCCGCCAGGTCGGGAACGGCCAGGCCCGGTTCCTGCGTCAGGCCGAAATCCATCTCGTCCCGGTAGTCCACCAGGGTCACGGTGCGGTGGAAATAGAAGGGCAGGGTCTGGTCGTAGGTCTGCACGCTGTAGAAGGGCACGTCCGGCCGCATCGAGGCTGCCAGGCGCGCGGCGACCGCCTTGGCCGAATTCGATTCGCCCAGGGACTCGTGACCCAGCAGAACCGCCTGGGCGGCGACGACGCCGCCGGCCGCCACCGCGACGAACGCCCATTCGCGCCGTCCCCGGCGGGCGAGCAGGGCGCCGATGCCGAAGGACCCCGCCGCCAGGGCGGCGCCGCCGGTAAGCCATTCGGCATAATGTGACGTCATGGTCCTCGGTGTTTCCTCGTCGGCCCGGTCCGCCACCCGGGGCGCGAGTCCCGCCGCCACGCCCGCCACCGCGGCCGCCACGGCGAAATGGCGGAACAGCCGGCGGCCGTCCGCCTTCACCATCCAGGCCGCCGTCAACAGCGCCAGGGCCGGGAACATGGGCAGGATGTAGGACGGGAGTTTCGATCCCGACAGGCTGAAGAAGCCGATGACGACGACGGACCAGGTGGCCAGCAGCAGGCGCGGCCGGAAGGGACGGGCGTCATCGGCGCGGCCTTCCTGCCACCAGGCCTGCAGCATCGCGAAGGTCCAGGGCAGTGCCCCGGCGAGCAGCACGGGCAGGAAGAACCAGGCCGGCTGGGTCCTCCGGTGGCCGGTCGTCAGAAAGCGCTCGAAATGCTCGTGGATGAAGAAGAAGCGCGGGAACTCCGGATTGGCGAGGCTCACGGCCACGAACCAGGGCGCCGAGACGGCGAGGAAGACGACGGTGCCCGCCACCGGATGCAATCGGCGCCAGGGCGAGAGATCCCGGGCCAGAAGCGAATACAGGACCAGGGTGCCGCCCGCCAGGACCAGGGCCACGATGCCCTTGGACAGCACGGCCAGGGCGAGGGCCGCCCAGGTGACCAGCATCCACGGACGCCCTGCGTCCGGTCCGGACGCTTCCCGGTTCGCCATCAGGAGGCCGGCCAGGGCCAGGGTCAGGAAGGCGGTGAGACCCATGTCGAGCACGTTGAAATGGCCGATCACGACGGCCAGCAGCGAAGAACCGAGGACCGCCGCGGCCGCCAGGCCGGCCCCGGGACCGAACAGGCGGCCGCCCGCGAATCCCACGACCAGGATGGCCAGCCAGCCGGTCAGGGCCGGCCAGAGCCGGGCCGTCCATTCGTTCTCGCCGAAGGCGCGGAAGGCGGCCGCCGTGGCCCAGTACTGCAGCGGCGGCTTCTCGAAGTACTTGATGCCGTTCAGGCGCGGCGTGATCCAGTCGCCGGAGAGGGCCATCTCCCGGGCGATCTCCGCATAGCGGCCTTCGTCGGGCTTGATCAGCGCGCGGTAGTCGAGGGAACCGAACCAGAGCAGCGTGAACACGGCCGCGAGCAGCCAGACCGTCCGGCGTGGAATTGCCAAAGGCATGGAACCCCTACACGATCAGGCCGACGGCGACGGCCCGGCCCTC
Source organism: Rhodocyclaceae bacterium (assembly GCA_035331665.1). Classification (GTDB taxonomy): domain Bacteria; phylum Pseudomonadota; class Gammaproteobacteria; order Burkholderiales; family Rhodocyclaceae; genus JAEUNJ01. The sequence continues at coordinate 1,495 of DAOLKI010000305.1, read as the reverse complement.
CGCCAGCAGGATGTTGAAGGTGCGGCAGGCGGCCCCCGTGTCCATGGGTTCCAGGGACCGGCCACGTTGCACGAGGCCGCGCAGCAGCGGTCCCGGCGGGAAGACCTGGCGTTTCCCGGTGCCGAGCAGCAGCACGTCGCAGCCGGTCTCGAGCAGTACGTCGAGATGGGCGGCCGTCAGGCCCGCCACGTCGGCGGGGCCCCAGTCCTCGATCACCCTATCCGGCGTGACGATCAGGCTGCGCTCGTGGCGTCGCTCGCCCACCACCACGTAGCCATCGCCGTGGGCGGCGATGGCATTGCCGGTGCGGAGGTCGGCGTGGAGTTTCATCGGGGCGGGTTCCGGAACGGCGCTGGGGGGTCTGCGGCAGGGGAAGGTCGGGGCTCGGGGCAGGCGGCAGATCGCGCCGGGCGATGCCGCCGGGAGCGGCGAAAATTGCGATGCAGCAAGGGCTTGGGTAACATTATAACTTTTTCCCTGCGCGCCCCGACGGCGCGGGTCAGGAGCGCTCCGCAGGGGGGCTTTCGATCCGTTTCCCGGGGCTGCCCCGGCCGGTGGCCGGGGTCGGCGGCGCGGGCACTGCCGTGTCGAAGCAATGTTCAGGAAGGATGGTTTCCACTGATGCAACCCGTATTCAAGTCCGCCAAGCTGGCCAACGTCTGCTACGACATCCGGGGCCCCATCCAGGCCCGGGCCAAGCAGATGGAGGAGGAGGGGCACAAGATCATCAAGCTGAACATCGGCAACCTGGCCGCCTTCGGCTTCGATTCCCCCGAGGAAATCCAGCAGGACATGATCCGCAACCTGCCCAACGCCGCCGCCTATTCCGACTCCAAGGGCATCTTCCCGGCGCGCAAGGCGGTGATGCACTACACGCAGGAAAAGCGCATCAAGGGTGTCGGCCTGGACGACATCTACATCGGCAACGGCGTCTCCGAACTGATCGTCATGGCCATGAACGCGCTGCTGAACACGGGCGACGAGGTGCTGGTGCCGGCGCCGGACTATCCGCTGTGGACCGCCGCCGTGAGCCTTTCCGGCGGCACGCCCATCCACTACCTGTGCGACGAGGCGAACGAGTGGCTGCCGGACCTGGAGGACATGCGGCGCAAGATCACGCCGAACACCAAGGCCATCGTCGTCATCAACCCGAACAACCCGACCGGCGCCCTCTACCCGGTGGAGACCCTGCAGGCGATCGTGGACCTCGCGCGCCAGCATGGGCTGATCATCTACGCCGATGAGGTCTACGACAAGGTCCTCTACGACGGTGCGACCCATACGGCCATCGGCTCCCTGTCCGAGGACGTGCTGACCATCAGCTTCAACGGCCTCTCCAAGAACTACCGTTCCTGCGGCTACCGGGCCGGCTGGATGGTGGTATCCGGGGACCGCAAGCCCGCCAAGGACTACATCGAGGGCCTGGACATCCTGGCCTCCATGCGCCTGTGCGCCAACGTGCCGGGCCAGTACGGCATCCAGACCGCGCTGGGCG
>DAOLKI010000304.1:0-3877 GCA_035331665.1 Rhodocyclaceae bacterium | reverse complement strand
AAATCGAGCCGATGCGCCGCAAGCTCCGCCAGTTCCTGCCAGACCACGCCGCGATTCGCGAAAACCGGTGGCTGGCGCCCTTCGAGAATTCCCTTCTCCACCCGCGCCTGTGGCACCTGAACCGCCATTCGGCGGCGGGGGGCGTGGCGGTGGGCATGTTCTGCGGCCTCATCCCGGGTCCTTTCCAGATGCTGGGTGCCGCCATCTGCTCGGTGATTTTCCGGGTCAACCTCCCCCTGTCCATGTTGACCACCCTCTACACCAATCCCTTCACCATCGTGCCGCTCTACGTGATGGCCTTCGGCCTCGGGCGCCTGGTGGTCGCCGGCGGCGAAGAGTTCGTGGCGCCACCCGACTATGGGTCGGAGGGGGTGATTGCCTGGGTGAAGGCGTTGATGAACTGGATGATCACCCTCGGCCGGCCCCTGGCGGTCGGGCTGGTCCTGCTCGCCTCGCTGCTCGCCGTCGCCGGCTACGCGGCGGTCCGGGTGGCCTGGCGCATCTACCTGGTGCGCGCCTGGCGGGCGCGGGCCGCCCGGAGGATGGCCGCTTGAGATACGACGACAACACCGACGAGGTCTTCCGCCGCGCCCGCATCTCCATCTACGCGGCGCTGGCCGGCTTCGCCATCGTCATGGCCATCGGCACGATCGGCTACCGGCAGATCGGCGGTCCCGACACGAGCTGGCTGGACGCCCTTTACATGACCTTCCTGATGGTGGCCACCATCGGCTACGGCGCCGGCGTCGAGGTCTACCACAAGCCCGAAAGGGAGCTCTTCACGATGGCGATCTCCTTCGCGGGGATCGGCATCATGACCTACTTCTTCTCGAGCGTGACGGCCATCGTCCTGGCCAGCGATTTCGACAAGACCATGCGGAGGCGGCGGATGGAAAAGGCGATCAAGAGGATGCACGGCCACTACGTGATCTGCGGTTATGGCCGCGTCGGCCGCAACGTGGCGCAGGAGTTGGAATCCACCAACCGCCATTACATCGCGATCGACGAGAGCATGGATCTGCTGGAGTCCCAGGCGGAAAGGAAACCGGGCCTCCTCTACGTCCATGGCGACGCCTCGGACGAGGACGCGCTGGAGGCCGCCAACGTGCAGGGGGCAAAGGGCGTCTTCGCCGTCACCGGGGATGACTCGCGCAATCTGATGATCGCGTTGACGGCCAAGCAGATGGCCCCTCACGTCCGGGTCGTCTGCCGTTGCAACGACCTGCGCAACACGGAAAAGATGCGCAAGGCGGGCGCCGACGCCATCGTGTCGCCCAACTTCACGGGCGGAATGCGCATCGCATCGGCGATGATCCGGCCGCACGTGGTGTCCTTCCTGGACGAGATGCTGCGCTCGGAGCACAAGCTGCGGGTCGAGGAGGTGATCGTGCCGCCGAGTTTCGAGCCGCGTCCCCTGGGTACCTTGCAGTTGCGCAGCGCGAACTACGTGTTGCTGGCCGTGCGGACCCGCCACGACTGGGCCTTCAACCCACCGAAGGATTTCGTGGTCCAGCCTGGCTTTACGCTGATCGCCATGGCCTCGCCGCAGGGCAGGCAGGAACTCCAGACGGCCCTGCTGCCGCAGGCCGAGGTACGAGCCCGAGAGTAGGTCTGCCGCACGCGGCTCACGCCGGCAGGCGGCCGTCCTGAAGGCGCAGCACCCGATCGCTTCGTGCAGCGAGTTCGGGATCGTGGGTCACGACCACCAGGCCGACGCCCCGGTCCCGCACCAGCGAGAACATCAGGTCGAACACCGCTATCGCGGTCTGCCGATCCAGGTTCCCCGTGGGCTCGTCGGCGAGGAGGCATGCCGGGGCGGTCACCAGGGCCCGGGCGATGGCGGTGCGCTGGCGCTCGCCGCCCGACAGTTCGCCGGGGCGGTGCCGCAGGCGTTGGCCGAGCCCGACGCGCTCCAGCACCGCGGCAGCCGCAGTCTCCGCGGATTCCCGCGGCGTGCGCCGGATCAGCAGGGGCATCGCCACGTTCTCCAAGGCGGAGAACTCGGGCAGCAGGTGGTGGAACTGGTAAACGAATCCCAGGCCCTCGTTGCGCAGCCGGGAGAGTTCCGCCTCCGGCAGGCCGGCGGCCGGCCGGCCGAGGATGCGCACCTCCCCCGCGCTCGGCCTGTCGAGGCCGCCGAGGAGATGCAGCAAGGTGCTCTTGCCGGAGCCGCTGGCGCCTACCACCGCAACGCACTCGCCGCGCCCGACATCCAGATCCACGCCGGCGAGGACCGGCACGTCCAGCCCGCCTTCGTGGAACCGCTTCGCGAGGCCCCGGCAGGAAAGGACGGGCTCGCCGACCGTTGGTCCAGGGACCTGTTCCGATCGGAATTCACTCATACCGCAAGGCCTCGGCAGGGTTCACGCGGGCGGCGCGCCAGCTCGGATAGAGGGTGGCCAGCAGCGTCAACACGAACGAGGTGCAGGCAATGACATAGACATCGCCCCATTGCAGGTCCGAGGGAAGTTCTGAAATGTAATAGACCTCCTTGGACAGGAACTGGACGTGGAGCATCCGCTCGAGGAAGGGCACCACCGTATCGACGTTCAGGGCCAGCGCCACGCCGCCGGCGATCCCGGCGAGCAAGCCGACGCAGCCGATCACGAGGCCCTGGACCACGAACACCGTCATGATGCCGCCCGGCGTCGCCCCCAGCGTCCTCAGAATCGCAATGTCCGCCTGCTTCTCCGTCACCGCCATGACCAGGGCGGACACAATGTTGAACGCCGCCACCGCGACGATCAGCAGCAGGATGAGGAACATCATCCGCTTCTCGATCTCGACCGCCCGGAAGAAGTTGGCGTGGCTGCGTGTCCAGTCCGATACGTAGACATCCGTGTCGAGGTAGCGCAGCAATTCCCGCGAAATGCGCGGCGCCGCGAACAGGTCATCCACCTTGAGCCGGACGCCGCTGACGCTCTCCCCCATGCGGTAAAGCTTCTGGGCGTCGGACATGTGGACCAGGGCCAGCCCCGAGTCGTACTCGAACATGCCGACCTCGAACACGCCCACGACGCGGAACTGCTTGAGGCGCGGCAATACCGCGGCCGGCGTCACGAGGCCCTGAGGGGCGAGGACCGTCACCTTCTCGCCCAGGGAGACCCGCAGGGCCCGGGCCACCTCGATGCCGAGCACGATGCCGAACTCCCCCGGCTGCAGAAGGTCCAGGTCGCCGGCCTTCATGTGCCGCGCGAAGTCGGCCACCCTTTCCTCGGCCTCCGGCAGGATGCCGCGCACGATGACACCGCGCACTTCCTGGTCGAACGAGAGCAGGCTCTGGGCCTGGACATAGGGCGCCGCGGCGCGCACCTCCGGATGCCGCGCCGCCGCCTGGACCACGGCCGCCCAGTTCGCCAAGTCCTTGTCCGGGGCAGAGATCTGCACGTGGGAGGCGACGCCCAGGATGCGCGTGCGCAGTTCCTTCTGGAAGCCGTTCATGACCGACAGCACCACGATCAGCGCGGCCACCCCGAGGGCGAGGCCGAGGACGGAGATCAGGGAGATGAAGGAGATGAAGCGGTTGCGTCCGGCCCCGCGCCGTTTGGCGCGGGTGTAGCGCAAGCCGACGAGGAATTCATAGCGCATCGGCGCGTATGTTAGCCGGAAAACCCGCGGCCACGCGGGCCGCCCACCATCCCCCGGGGCGGACCGGGACCGCGACGACCCCGCGTTTCGGCGTGTTAACATCCGCCGATGCGCCTCACGCTGCTCCTGCCCGGCCTGCTCTGGCCGGCGCAGGCCCTCCGCGACCTCAGTTTCGACCTTCCGCTGCCGGCCCTCGCCGCCCTCCTCGGCCGGGGCCGCGTGGCCGTCGACGGACCAGCGTCGCCGGCGGCATGGATGGCCAATTCCTTTGGCATGGCCGGTACACCCT
>DAOLKI010000303.1:0-3903 GCA_035331665.1 Rhodocyclaceae bacterium | reverse complement strand
GGAACTGGTGGCCCGCGACAAGGCCAGCCTGGACATTTTCTGGCTCAAGGACGAGAGCCTCGCCGACAGCGACAACCTGCCGCCGCCCGACGTGATCGCCCAGGAGATCGTCGAGGACCTGGAGGCCGCCTTGGAGCAGTTCCGGCTGGTCGCGGCGGACCTGGGGGAACAGAGGGGCGCCTAGGCGGGGCCGCAGTTCAGCAGGCGGCCCGCATTTCCCGCCTGTGGAAACGCCCCTCCGTCACGGCTCCCCAACCTTCCGCCACACCGTCGCCAGCCACGGCTGCTGCTCCCGGGGCAGTCCGGCCGGCCGGTAATACCGGACCAGCTCGACGAAGCCGGCCCGCGTGCCGTATCCCTGCCAGGTGTCCGGATGGTGGAAGCGGCCGAAACGGCCGCCCCGCCAGCCTTCCTCGTCCTGGCCGTGGGGGTTGGACGCGAACAGCACGCCGCCTGGCTTGAGGGCCGCGTGCAGTTCCGCCAGGACCCGCGGCAGCGCGGCAGCCGGCACGTGGAACAGCGCGGCATTGGCGAATATGCCATCGAAGCGGCCGTCCGGCAGGTCCAGTCGCACGAAATCCTGGTGCCAGACGGGGCAGCCGCTGTAGGCGGCGGCCATCGCGACGAAGCGCGCCGCGCCGTCGAGGCCCACCGGACGGTGCCCGAGATCGGCGAGGGCCTTGAGGTCGCGACCGGGACCGCAGCCGAGATCGAGCAGGGTGAAGGGCGGCGAACCCTCGATATGGGAAAGCAGCGCGGCGATGTTCTGGCTGACGTCGTGATCCCGGGTGCCGCGCCAGAACGCGTCGGCGTTGCCATCGTAGTAGGCCAGGGTGGCCGCGCTGATCCGGCTCAGCGCATCGTCCGGACGGTCTCCCGCTCCTCCGCCCTCCCCGGCGCCCCTTCCGTCCGCGGGTCCCATCACGGGTGCCCCGGCGGCAGGGCCGGGTGGGCGTTTCCGGCGGCGGTCCGAATGGCGTTCATGGGCCCCATTGTCGCACCCGGCCGCGTGCGGATCGGGCCGCGTTCCCGGATCCATGCGGATTCCTGCACCGGCAGGGCCGTTGAAGTACGCCGAGCGGCGTTTCGCGGCGCTCCGCCGCATCAACGATTCCCGCTTGCCATCGTCCTTCCGTTGTCGGATATTTTGCGTCCGGCCCATCCCGATTTCAGGAGAGAGACGAATGGCGCGACTCGACATCAACGGCAGGACCCTGGATCTGGACGTCGATCCCTCGACGCCGTTGCTCTGGGCCATCCGCGAGCAGGCGGGGCTCACGGGCACCAAGTACGGCTGCGGCGTGGGCCTGTGCGGCTCCTGCACCGTGCATATGGACGGCGAGGCCGTGCGCTCCTGCACGGTCACCGTCGCCGAGGCGGCGGGCAGGCGCATCACCACCATCGAGGGCCTGGCGCCCTCGGGGCAGCTCACCCGCGTGCAGCGGGCCTGGATAGACCACGAGGTGCCCCAGTGCGGCTACTGCCAGTCGGGGATGATCATGTCGGTGGCGGCCCTGCTGCGCAAGACGCCGCGGCCGACGGACGCCGACATCGATGCGTCGATCACCAACATCTGCCGCTGCGGCACCTTCCAGCAGGTGCGCGAGGCGATCCACGACGCCGCCGAGGGCTAGGGGGATGGCCATGATCGAGACCGCGAACATGCATCGCCGCGCCTTCCTGGTGCGCAGCGCCGCCGTCGCCGGCGGCCTGGCGGTGGGCTTCCGCATTCCCTTCGGCCTGCCGGATGCCGCGGCCGCCGGTGCCGAATCCACGCCCGAAGTGAATGCCTGGGTGGTGATCCGCCCGGACGAGACGGTGGTGATCCGCATCGCCCGCTCGGAGATGGGCCAGGGCACGCTCACCGGCCTGGCGCAACTGGTGGCCGAGGAGCTGGAATGCGACTGGGCCAAGGTGACGACGGAATTCCCGACGCCGGGCCAGAACGTGGCGCGCGGCCGCGTGTGGCGCGATTTCGCCACCGGCGGCAGCCGGGGCATCCGCGGCTCCCACGACTATGTGCGCCAGGGTGGCGCGGCGGCCCGCATGATGCTGGTCCAGGCGGCCGCCGACGGCTGGGGGGCGCCCGTCGGCGAGTGCGCCGCGGCGAAGGGCGTGGTGACCCATCGGCCCTCGGGACGGACCGCCAGCTACGGCAGCCTGGCCGCTGCCGCCGGCAAGCTGCCGCTCCCGAAAGAGGTACCCCTGAAGGACCCGAAGGACTGGACGCTGATCGGCAAGCCCGTGCAACGCCTGGACACGGCGGACAAGGTGACGGGAAAGCTCGTCTATGCGATCGACATCCACCTGCCGGGCATGCTGAACGCCGCCGTGCGGGACTGCCCGGTCTTCGGCGGCAAGGTCCGCAAACTGGACTCCGCCAGGGCCGAACGGATGCCGGGGGTGCGGAAGGTCGTCCGCGTCGGCGACTCGGCCGTCGCCGTGGTGGCCGACACCTGGTGGCGGGCGAAGACGGCGCTGGAGGCGGTGCAGATCGACTGGGACACGGCCGGCAACGAGAAGGTGAGCAGCGCCTCCATCGCCGCGGTGCTGAAGGCCGGGCTGGATGCCCCGGAAGCCTTCGTGCACAACCAGCGCGGCGATGCGAAGGCGGCCCTCGGCGGGGCGGCGCGCAAGGTGGTGGCCGAGTACGCCTACCCGTTCCAGAACCACGCGACCATGGAACCGATGAACGCGACGGCGCGCTACACGCCGGAGCGTTGCGAGGTCTGGTGCCCGACCCAGAACGGCGAGGCCGCCCTGGCCGCGGTGGCCGAGGCCTCGGGCCTGCCGGTCGCCAGGTGCGACGTGTACAAGACGCTGCTCGGCGGCGGCTTCGGCCGCCGCGGCTTCACGGACTACGTGCGCCAGGCCGTCGCCATCGCCAAGGAGATGCCCGGCACGCCGGTGAAGATGATCTGGTCGCGCGAGGAGGACATGCTGCATGGCCGCTACCACCCTGTCATGCAGGCGCGGCTGACCGGCGGCCTGGACGCGGCGGGGAGGCTGACCGGCCTGCACATCCGCCTGTCCGGCCAGTCCATCGTGGCCTCGGCGCGGCCCGAGGCCCTGGACAAGGGCAAGGACCCCTTCACTTTCCAGGGCTTCTGGCCGTCCGGCGAGCATTCCTTCGAATACACGGTGCCGAACCTGCTGATCGACCATGCCATGCGCAACACCCACGTGCCGCCGGGCTTCTGGCGGGGGGTGAACGCCAACCACAACGCCATCTTCCTGGAGTGCTTCATGGACGAACTGGCGGAAGCCGCCGGCCGCGACGCCCTGGAATTCCGCCGCGAGATGATGGCCGACCACCCGAAAGCCCTGGCCGTGCTGAACGCGGTGGCCGCCAAGGGTGGCTGGGGCCGGCCGGCGCCGGCGGGCATCCATCGGGGCCTCGCCCACTTCCGCGCCTTCGGCGCCTACGTGGCGGCGCTGGCCGAGGTGTCGGTCACGGGCGGCAGCAAGGTGAAGGTGCACCGTCTGGTGGCGGCCACCGACATGGGTCACGCCGTGAACCCGGCCCAGATCGAACGCCAGGTGGCGGGCTCCTTCGTCTATGGCCTCTCCGCCCTGTTCATGCAGGAGTGCACGGTGGGCAACGGACGCATGGAACAGGAGAACTTCCATGCCTACGACTCCATGCGCATCGCCCAGATGCCCAGAGTCGAGACCATCGTCATGCCCTCCGGCGGATTCTGGGGCGGCGTCGGCGAGCCCACCATCTGCGTCGCCGCGCCGGCCGTGCTGAACGCCCTGTATCGCGCCACCGGCCGGCGCATCCGCTCCTTCCCGCTCAAGAACCACGGCTTCGAACTGGTTTGAGCGATGGGCAGGGGGCATCCGCTCGTGGCCGTGGCCGTGCCGTGGGTCCTCGCGGCAGCCCTGGCCGCGCCGGCCTGG
>DAOLKI010000302.1:0-3910 GCA_035331665.1 Rhodocyclaceae bacterium | reverse complement strand
GCAGGCCGAGTTGGGCGGCCGGCCGGGTCGGCGGTCCGCAGTGAGGGCAGCCCGCGGGGCCGGCGCAACGGGGCGCGTCCCGGCATCCTGCAGAACCGTCGACTGGCGCGGGAAGCGCTCGTTACGGCGCGATGAATACCCATCCACACCCCGGCCCTCCATTTGAGGGGGCTGGGGAACACGGGCGCGTCCGGCGTGAAGCGAATCACCACTGGCTCGCCACGTTCGACTCGCCGCCCGCGAATTCCTCCCTGGCACGCCCGTTGCTGAAATGGGGAGGGGCCTCAATGAGCGGCAAGCTTTGCCGTTATGGCTTCCACCAAAGGACGGACTTCATGGGCAGCGGCTTCCTCAATATCGGCGTTTCCGGTCTCAATGCGGCCAACATGGGCCTGCTGACGACCAGCCACAACATCTCCAACGCCTCGACGCCGGGTTACAACCGGCAGCAGATCGTCCAGACGACGAACACGCCGCTGTTCACCGGCGCCGGGTTCATCGGCCAGGGCACGGCGGTGCAGACGGTGAAGCGCGTCTACGACCAGTTCCTGTCCGGCCAGATCCTTTCCGCCCAGACCGGCGCCTCGGAAATGGACAGCTACCTGGCCCAGATCCAACAGATCGACAACCTGCTCGCCGACCCGGATGCCGGTTTGAGCCCTGCCCTGTCCGCCTTCTTCAAGGGGGTGGGCCAGGTGGCCTCGGACCCCTCGTCCATCGCTTCCCGCCAGTCCATGCTCTCCGCCGCCCAGTCCCTGGTGGCCCGTTTCCAGGCCATCGACAACCGGCTGGCGGAAATCCGCGACGGTACCAACGCGCAGGTAAGCGGCGAGATCTCGGCCATCAACACCCTGGTGTCGCAGATCGCGGAAACGAACCAGCGCATCGTCCTGGCCCAGGCCTCGGGGGGTGCCCAACCGGCCAACGACCTGCTGGACCTGCGGGACCAGTTGATCGCCGAGTTGAACAAGGAGATCAAGGTCCAGACCGTCGCCGACCCTGACGGAACGGTCAGCGTCTTCATCGGCAACGGCCAGCCGGTCGTCGTGGGCAGCCTGGCCTTCACGCTCCAGGCGGTGGCCGCCCCGGAGGATAGCGAGAAGATCACGGTGGGGCTGCAGGCGCCCGGCGGTTCCACGATATACCTTCAGGAATCCCTCCTCACCGGGGGCAAGCTCGGCGGCCTGATCAAGTTCCGCAACGAGTCGCTCGACAGCGTGCAGAACGGCCTGGGCCGCATTGCGCTGGCCCTGGGCCAGAACGTCAACGACCAGCACCAACTCGGCCAGGACCTGACCGGTGCCTTGGGCACTGCCTTCTTCAACCTGGGCAGTCCCACGCTGAAACCCAACGCCCTGAACACCGGCAGCGGCGCCCCCGCGGTGACCATCACGGACGTGAACCAGCTCACGACGAGCGACTACCGGCTCACCTACGACGGCGCCACCTACACCTTGCTGCGCCTTTCCGACAACACGGTGGTCGCCTCCGCCGCCTCCCTGGCGCCACCGATCACCGTCGACGGAATGACCATCGGCGCCGGCACCTGGGCCGCCAACGCCAACGACAGCATGCTGATCCTGCCGACGCGAACGGGCGCCCACGACCTCGGCGTCGCCATCAGCGATGCGCGCAACATCGCCGCGGCGGCACCGATGCGCAGCGCCGCCGCCGTCAGCAACACCGGCACGGGCAGGATTTCCGCCGGCACCGTGGATGCGCCGCCGCCGCCCAACCCCAACCTGCGCAACACGGTGACCATCAGCTTCAACAGCGTGCCGGCCGGCACCTACAACGTGGTGGATGCGACCCTCGGCGTCACCCTCGCCACGAACGTGGCCTATACGGCCGGTACGGACATCAGCTACAACGGCTGGACGGTGCAGATCACCGGCAACCCCGAGGCCAACGACAGCTTCTCCGTATCGTCCAACGCCAATGGCGTATCCGACAACCGCAATGCCGTTGCGCTGGCGGCCCTGCAGACGGCCAAGAACATCGCGGCGAGCACGGCCAGCTATACCTCGGCCTACGCCCAGATCGTCAGCCAGGTGGGCACGAAAACGGCGGAGGTCGACACCATCGGCAAATCCCAGCAGGCCCTGGTGGACCAGACGGAGGCCGCGCGCCAGAGCGTTTCCGGGGTGAACCTGGACGAGGAGGCCGCCAACATGCTGCGCTACCAGCAGGCCTACCAGGCCTCCGCGAAGATGATCGACATCGCCGGCAAGCTGTTCGACGAGATACTCTCGTTGGGCAGGTGAACGTGCCGGCAATGTCTGGAGCATAAATCATGAGAGTCAGCACGGGAATGATCTTCGATGCCGGCGTGGCGGCGATCAACAAGCAGACCGCCTCCCTGCTCCACCTGCAGCAGCAGGTTTCCGCCGGGCGGCGCATCCTCACGCCCGCCGACGACCCGGTGGCCGCCGCCCGGGCGCTGGAAGTGACCCAGTCCAAGGACATCCTCGCCCAGTACTCGACCAACCAGAACAACGCAAAGTCCGCCCTCGGCCTGGAGGAGGCGCAGCTTACGAGCGTCAACGACATCCTCGGCCGCCTGAAGGAACTCATGGTGGAGGGCGGCAACAGCCATCTGGCCGCCGGCGACCGTTCCGCAATCGCCAAGGAGCTGCGCGCCCGCTTCGACGAACTGGTGGGCATCGCGAACGCCACCGACGGCTCAGGCCAGTACCTCTTCGCCGGCTACATGGGGGACACCCGTCCCTTCGCCGGCGCCGCGGACGACCTGGTCGCCAACCCGGCCAGCGACGTGAGTTATTTCGGCGACGACGGCCAGCGGCGCCTGCAGGTTTCCGATTCCCGGCAACTGGAGATCAGCGATTCCGGCAACGACGTGTTCCGGCGCATCCGCAACGGCAACGGCTACTTCACCACAGCCTATGCCGCCGGCAACACGGGAACGGGCATCATCGACGCCGGCGCCATCACCGATCCGGCGACCTGGAACGCGTTGACCGACAAGAACTACGCGATCAACTTCACGGTGGACAACTCCGTGACCCCTGCCGTCACCTATTACGACATCGTCGACACGGTGAGTGGCGCCTCCATGTTGACGGGCGCGGCCGGCCCCGCACCGCTGGCGAACCAGCGGGTCTATACGCCCGGGCAGGCCATCGTGCTGAAGAACCAGGGCGCCGAGCCCGCCTTCGACCTGGGTGCCAACGTGATCGTCAATGGCGATCCGGCAACCGGCGACAGCTTCTCCCTGGCGCCGAGCAGCAGCCAGAGCCTGTTCCGCACCGTCGCCAACGCCATCGGCGCACTCGAGTCGAACATCGCCAGCGACGCGGACCGGGCCAAGCTCTCCAACGACGTGGGGTTCGCCCTGACCAATCTCTCCCAGGCCGAGAACAACATCCTCTCCGTTCGCGCCGCCATCGGGAGCCGCCTGAACGAAGTGGATTCCCTGGACAGCGTGCGCGGCGACCTGGATCTCCAGTACCAGCAGACCCTCTCCACGCTGCAGGACCTGGACTATGCCAAAGCCATCTCCGACCTGACGCGCAAGCAGACGGACCTGACCGCGGCCCAGCAATCCTTCGCCCGCGTTTCCCAGCTCTCGCTGTTCAACTACCTGTGACGGGACGGTCCATGCGCACCTTCCGCAATGCCGCTTTCCTGGCCTGCGCACTGATCCTGACGGCCGGCCTGGCCGGCTGTGGCGGCTGGCAGGTGCCCACCCGGCTGGACGGCGACCTGCCGCGCAAGGGCAGCGTGATCCCGGACACCAACCTGAAGCTGCTGCCTTCCTTCAGCGTGTCCCTCGAGAAGCTCATCTACTGGGGCGGCACGGCCGCGGTCGCCTACCTGGTCCTCGATCCCCTGGCGCCCAATTAGGATATCCAGGAGGCACGCTTTCCCGGCGACCACGTGCACCTGTCCA
>DAOLKI010000301.1:0-3922 GCA_035331665.1 Rhodocyclaceae bacterium | reverse complement strand
CGGCGACCACCTTCCAGAGCCGGTAGTCGCACTTCTGGCATTCGAAGCGCTTGTAGGTTTCGCGGATCTCGCCGCCGCACTTCGGGCAGGGAACGGCGAGGGTGCAGAAGGCCTCGTCGGGCAGTTCGCCCTTCTTGATGCGGCCCACCATCTCCTGGGTCTGCCCGACGATGTGCTCCATGAACTCGTCCCGGTTCAGGCGGCCGTGCTCCATCTCGCGCAGCTTCCATTCCCACAGGCCGGTCAGCTCCGGCGAACGGATCTCGTCGATGCCCAGCTTCTCCAGCGCGAAGAGCAGGTTGAACGCCTTCGCCGTCGGCTGCAGTTCGCGCCCGTTGCGATGCACGTATTCCTCGGCCAGCAGGCCTTCTATGATGGCCGCCCGGGTGGCCGGCGTGCCCAGGCCACGCTCGGACATGGCCTCGCGCAGTTCCTCGTCGTCCACCAGCTTGCCGGCCCCTTCCATGGCGGTCAGCAGCGTGCCTTCGTTGAAGCGCGGGGGCGGCTGGGTGGTCTTGGCCTTCACTTCCACGTCCTGGGCCCAGATGCGTTCCTTCTTCTCCAGCGGCGGCAGGTTGGGTGCGCCGACGCCGGGCCGCCCCAAGGCGGCGTTGGCCGAGGAACCGGAGCCGCTCAGCGGCGAACTGCCGTCACCCCCTTCCACGGGAAGGGGGCCGGGGGGAAGGGCACCTATTGCGTCCTCGCTGGCCTCCTTGCCATAGACGGTCAGCCAGCCCGGCACCAGCAGCACCTTGCCTTCGGTCTTGAAGGCCTCGCCCTCGACCCGGGTGATGCGGGTGGTCACGTTGTATTCGGCGGCCGGATAGAAGATGGCCAGGAAACGCTTCACCACCAGGTCATAGAGCTTCTGCTCCGGCTCGGTCAGGTGCTTCGGCTCCGTTCCGGTGGGAATGATGGCGAAGTGGTCCGATACCTTGGCGTTGTTGAAGATGCGCTTGTTGGGATGCACCCAGCCGTTCTTCAGCACCTCGGTGGCGAAACGTCCGTAGCCCGTGCCGGCCATGGCCTGCATCGTGTCCTTGACCGTCCCGACGTAGTCCTCCGGCAGGGCGCGGGAATCGGTCCGCGGATAGGTGAGGACCTTGTGCTTTTCATACAGGGCCTGGGCCAGTCCGAGGGTGTTGCGGGCCGAGAAGCCGAAGCGGCCGTTGGCCTCGCGCTGCAGGGACGTCAAGTCGAAAAGGAGGGGACAGGCCTCGGTCTTGGGCTTGCTCTCGTCCTCGGCGGTGCCCGGCTTGCCCAGGCATTTGTTGCGCACGGCCTGCGCCTTCGCCTGCTCCCAAAGCCGCTCGGGCTTGGCGTGCTCGTCCTCGGATTTCCTGAACTTCTCGTCGAACCAGCGGCCCCGGTAGGTACCGGCCAGGCACTTGAATTCGGCCTCCACCTCCCAGTAGTCCCGGGGCACGAAGGCGCGGATGCGGTTTTCGCGCTCGACCAGGACGGCCAGCGTCGGCGTCTGCACGCGGCCCATCGGCGTCTTGTAGAAACCGCCTTCCTGGGAATTGAACGCAGTCATCGCGCGGGTGCCGTTGATGCCGATCAGCCAGTCGGCCTCGGATCGGCAGCGGGCCGCATCGGCCAGCGGCTGCATTTCGGCGTCGCTGCGCAGGTGGGCGAAGCCGTCGCGGATCGCGCCGGCGGTCATGGACTGGAGCCACAGGCGGCGGATGGGCTTGCCACCCTTGTCGCCCAGGGCGTGCTGGACCACGTAGCGGAAGATCAGTTCGCCCTCCCGCCCCGCGTCGCAGGCATTCACGATGGCGCCCACGTCCTTGCGCTTGATCAGGCGGGTGAGCAGACGCAGCCGGTCGGCCGTCTTCTCGATCGGATTGAGGGCGAAGCGCGGCGGTATGACGGGCAAATGCGTGAAGGTCCATTTGCCGCGCTTGACCTCGTATTCCTCGGGCACCGTCAGTTCGAGGAGATGGCCGATGGCCGACGAGAGCACGTATTCGTCGCTCTCGAAATAGTCCCCCTGGCGCGTGAAGCCGCCCAGGGCCCGGGCGATGTCCTGGGCCACCGAGGGCTTCTCGGCGATGATCAGTTGTTTGCTCATTTAATCAATGGTTGACGGACCCGGAACGGCGTGCCGGGCGCCGGATAATAAGCGCGGGCGGGTGCCGGAATCAAGCGGCATGCCGCCCGGGGGAGGCTGGGCGCCCGCCGGAGCGGGGCGTCAGTGGTAGGTCGGATCCTCGTCGTCGCCGGCCAGCAGTTCCTCGAGCAGCAGGGCTTCCATGGCCTGTTGGCGGCGCCACATGACCGTGAGGATGACGACCTTGAACTTGGCCAGCGACAATTGGGGATCGGCCATCGCCAGGGCGCGGTCGATGATCATTTCGCGCAGATGGTCGTCCACCGCCTCGGCCCTTTCCAGGAAGACCAGCAGGTCGAGGCAGTCGGCGCTCAGCTTGACCCGTTCCTCGCGGGAAAACACGCGCTGGGATGCGTGGCCGGGCCGGCGCGGCACGCGGGTCACGTCCTGGGCCTGCTCCAGGCCGGCGAGCCAGTCCAGGGCCTCGCTGATCTCCTCGTCGTCGAAACCGACGGCGGTGAGCTTGCGCGCGAGGGCCTCGCCGCCCGGGCAGGAATCCGGCAGGTAGTTCTCGAACAGGAACACCAGGATGTCGACCATCATGTCTCCCCGCAATGGGCACCGCGCAAACGGCCGGCGGAACCTGTCCGGTCCCCGGCCACCCGATGAAGCTTACCCGACTTCACGCCTGCTCCCGGCCGAACAGCCGCTGGTAACGGCCGCCGGGGAGTTGCGCGACCCGGCCCGCCAGTTCGAGCGGCAACAGGACCGCCAACAGCGCATCGGCCGCGAGACCCGTCCGGGAGGCGAGCCCATCCACATCGCAGGGATCGGCGCCCAGGGCCTCGAGAATGCGCGCTTCCGCATCGGACACGCCGGCCGGCCCCGGTCTTCCGGCCCCGGGCAGCGCCGCGACCGCGGCCTCCCAGCGCAGTTCCTCCAGGATGTCGGCCGCCGACTCGACGAGCTTGGCGCCCTGCTTGATCAGGGCATGGCATCCCTTGGACAGGGGCGAATGGATCGATCCCGGCACGGCGAACACCTCCCGGCCCGCCTCCGCGGCCAGCCGGGCCGTGATCAACGAGCCGCTGCGGGGCGCGGCTTCGACCACGAGGCAGCCGCGCGCGAGACCCGCGATCAGCCGGTTCCGGCGCGGGAAGTTGGCGGCCAGGGCGGGGGTCCCCAGGGGGAATTCGCTGATCAGGCAGCCGCGGGCCGCGATTTCCCGGGCCAGGTGCGCGTTGCGCGCCGGGTAGATGCGGTCCGCCCCGGTGCCGACCACCGCGACCGTTGCGCCCGGGCCCTTCAGTCCGCCCCGGTGGGCAGCGGCATCGATGCCCAGGGCCATGCCGCTGACGACGGTCAGGCCGGCGGCGGACAGGGTTTCCGCGAAGGCTTCGGCGTTGTCCTCGCCCTGGCGGGTGGCATTGCGGCTGCCCACGATGGCAATCATCGGGCGGTTCAGGAGGGACGGGTCGCCCTTGGCATAGAGCAGCACCGGCGGGTCCGCACCGGCCAGCAGGGCCTGCGGGTAATCGGCGTCGGCGAGGGTCAGGATCCGGTTGCCGGATTCCGCCGCCCAGGCCAGCGCCGCGGGGACGCCGGCCGCCGATTCGTCGGACAGCAGACGCTGGGCGAGGGCCGGGCCCACCACCGCGGACACGGCCGGCAGGGAAGCGGAGAAGATGGTCCCCGGGAGTCCGAAGGCCTGGAGGAGGCGTCGGCGGCTGTCGCCGCCGAGGCCGGGCACCAGGGTGATTCGCAGCCAGGCGGCGAGGTCGTCCTGGCCCGTCATGGGGACCCGGGCGACGCTCAGGGGTTGGTGGCCACGTCCCCGAGTTCCACGGGCCTCGACACGTTCAGGAC
>DAOLKI010000300.1:0-3937 GCA_035331665.1 Rhodocyclaceae bacterium | reverse complement strand
TGGAGATTTCCCCGGTGGCCTGGGTCGTGCGTTCGGCGAGCTTGCGCACTTCGTCCGCTACCACGGCGAAGCCGCGGCCGCTTTCGCCGGCCCGGGCCGCCTCGATTGCGGCGTTGAGCGCCAGCAGGTTGGTCTGGTCGGCGATTTCCTTGATCAGCTTCACGATGCCGCCGATCTGGTCGACCCAGCGGTTGAGCGAATCGACGCTGTCGGTGCTCGCCTTCGTCTGTTCGGACATCCAGCGCAGGTTGGCCACGATGCGCTGCATGGCTTCGCGGCCGGCCTCGGTGGTGGCCGCCGCCCGGGCGGCGCTTTCCTGTTCCTGCTGAAGGCCGTTGGCTAGGCCGGACAGGGTGGCCTGGAACTCGACCAGGGACCGCGCGAAGGACTGCATCTGCCCGAAGAGGCCGGCGAACAGTTCGCACCGGCGCGCCGCGAAGGCGTCCGTCTCCGCCGTGGCCAGCCGCGCCTGGAGGTCCGCCAACTCGCCGCGCCGGCGTTCGTTTTCCGCGCGCAGGGCATCAATTTCCTCCTGCTGGCGGGCGATGGTGCGCTGCAGACCGCGGGTGAAGAACATGGGGGCCTCCTTGGGTGATAGCGCGGTGGGCGACGGGTGGCAGCGTCAGTCAATTCCCGCGTTCGGTGCGCCGGTCGATTTCCCGGTGCAGTTCGTCCGCCGACGCGGCCAGGCTTTCCAGCGCATCGGCGGCTGCGCGGGCTCGTCCGAGCCGGCGCAGCGCGACGGCGCGCCGGCAATCGGCGTGGAACAGCGCATCGAGCGCGGCCAGGCGCTCCGGCCAGTCGGGCGACGGGTCGGCCCCCGGCTTCGCGGTCGCCGGTGTCCGATCCAGTCCGCATCCGTGGGCGGCCGGCCAGGCGGCGGGACCGTGTTGCGTGGGACCCACGATGGCCAGCAGGACCCGCAGTTCGTCCACCACGTGTTCCAGTTGCCATTGGCGGGCCGTGATGGCCATCCGGACTAGGTAGTACTCAGCCCATGCCTCGGCCGGGAATTCCGGTGCGCCGCCGGTCGCGGCGACGTTCGCCGGCTCCCGTTGCCCGGCGGGCTCGAGCCGGCGGCAGACCTCGGCCAGGCGGCCCTGCAGTTCCACGCAGGAATGGTCCACCGCCTCGATGCGCTCCGTCAGCGCGATGCGGTGTTCCAGCACGACACGAACCAGTTCGCGCGCCTCCCCCTGCAGGTCGTCATGCATGACCGAGGAGCGATAGATGGTCAGCACGGCGTCGGCCAGCGTCCGGCGGACCTGTCCCAGGACTTCCCCGGTGGCCACCGCCGCTTGGCCCAGCGAGCCCACTGTGACGCCATCACTGCTTCCGGTCCCGGGTCCTTGGGAGGCCGCCCCATCGAGTTTCCCGGAAGCCTTTTCCCGCGGCTCTTGGCGATGGATCTCCCCGGCCTCGCCGACCGGCCCGTCCGGCCGAAATGCGCGGGTTATGGAAGTGAGGAAGTTGTCATTCATGTTGTCTGCCTTTCCGCATTACGCGATGGCAATTGCCTGGCTGGGCACCGATCCAATTTCCGTGAATGTCATGATTTCCGAAGCCATTTCAGCAGGGTCGTGTAAAACATATCGGGAACGATCGGCTTTGCGACGAAATCATTCATTCCAACCGACTTGAATCGCCGCCGGTCTTCCGCAAAGACATTGGCGGTCAAGGCCACTATCGGCAGACCTTCCTTTCCTGGCATGGCGCGGATTCGCCGGGTGGCTTCTAGGCCATCCATGCCAGGCATTTGGATGTCCATCAGCAGCAGATCAAAATGGTCGTCGGCGACCCGCGCGACCGCCATTGCGCCGTCGTTCGCAACGTCAACACTCAACCCCACGTCTTGGAGGAACATTTTGGCAATCTCGCTATTCACAGGATCATCCTCCACCAGCAATACTGTGCGACCCGTATGCTCCCGCCGGATTGCGGTTTCCGCTTTTTCACGAATCGGCGCGTTGCCTTTCGAGGGCGCCTTGGTCAGCCGGGCGGTAAACCAGAAACGGCTTCCCTGGCCGGGGCAGCTCTCGGCACCCGCGTCGCCGCCCATCAATTTCGCCAATTTGAGGGTGATCGCGAGCCCCAGTCCGGTGCCGCCGTACTTGCGCGTCGTCGTGTTGTCCCCTTGCTCGAAGGCCAGAAAGAGGCGGGGCAGCATTTCCGTGGCGATGCCGATGCCCGTGTCGGCGACTTCGAAGCGAATCAGGACGCTTTCGGGGCGCTCGTCGGCGATGGCGGCGCGCAATGCGATTCCTCCGACATCGGTGAACTTCACGGCGTTCATCGCGTAGTTGAGCAAGGCCTGGCGGAGCCGGGTCGGATCGCCGGTGAGACCGAGCGGGGCATCCGGCAGCTCCAGGGCGACCATCAGCCCCTTCTTCTGCGCCGACGTCTGGATCATGGCCAGAACGTCATTCATCAACTCCGGAATGTCGATGTCCCGATCTTCGAGATGGAATTTGCCTGCTTCGATCTTCGACAACTCGAGGACCGCATTGATGATCCCGAGGAGATGGTCGGTCGCGTTTTCCAGTTTGGACAGGCGCTCCTGCTGGACGGGCGCCAGTCCGCCGCGCCGGATCAGATTGGCCATCCCGGTGATCGCGTTGAGCGGCGTCCGGATTTCGTGGCTCATGTTGGCGAGAAACGCGCTTTTCGCCACGTTTGCCGCCTCGGCCGCCTCTTTGGCTTCCAGCAACTCCGCGGTGCGTTCCAACACGAGGGTTTCCAGATGATCGCGGTGCCGCGCCAATTCCAGCTCGGCCAACCGGCGTTCAGTCACGTCACGCGCCGCGGCGAATACGCCTTCCACCTCGCCGGCTTCGTTGCGATAGACGGCGGCGTTGTACAACACGTGGGTCACGTGCCCGGATGCGTGTCGGATGGCCAGCGGGAAGTCCCTGACGCTGCCTTCCGAAAACGCCTTCCTGTAGCCGGCCCGGGCGAGTTCCGGTTGGGTGAAATAATCGGAGAAATCGCTGCCTATCAGCCCGCCGCGACCCAAGCCGGTGACTCGCTCCGTCGCCTGATTGACGTCGTTGATCTTGCCCTCCGGACTGATGGTCACCAACGGGTCGACGCTCGCTTCAAGCAGGCTCCGCGCGTACCGGGAGGCTTTGCGCAGGGCATCTTCATTGAGGCGGCGCTCCGTCACATCCTGCACGGTTCCTGACGAACTCTCGGGCAATCCCCGTGGGTCGTACCGGTTCTCCCATCGAACCAATACGAATTTGATCCGTTCCTCAGGCAGTTGGAGCCGGGCGGTGACCGAGGAGGGCAAACGCGACACCAGGGAGCGTCGGTAGGCACGCGTGAATTCCGCCCGGTCCTCCGGGTGAAATGCGTCCAAGACGGCATCCCAGGAAAGCTGTTCGCCGTCCGAATCCCGCTCGAAGATGCGAAACAGTTCGGGTGACCAAGTCAGTCGTTGGCTGGTCAAATCGAAATGCCAATCCCCCACGAGCGCGAGCCGTTGTGCCTCGTTGAGCCGACGGGCCTGCTCGCGCAACGCAATCTCGGCGTTCTTGCGGTCCGTGATGTCGACCCGGTTACCGACGATGAATCCGCTGGGTGTCCTGTACTCGACGATCAGCAACCAGCGTCCGTCCGTCAGGTGTTGCTCGATCAAAGTTCCGTCTGCCTGCCGGTGGATGCGCACGCGCTCCTGCACCCATTCCTCCTCGCGGCCTACGGCATCTTCGTACTGCCCGCGCTGCGCCCCGCGGCGCACGATTTCCGTAAACGTGTTGCCGGGAACGATGAGGTCCTGGCTTGCGGCATAGTATCGGCGATAAGCCTCGTTGCAGAGGAGAAGGCGGTCCTCTTCGTCGTAAATGGTGAAACCGATGGCGAGGCTATCGATGGCCTCGGACAACAAGGTATGTGTCTTCGCGGCCTCCATACCGATCTTCTTCCGGTCCGTCACGTC
>DAOLKI010000299.1:0-3943 GCA_035331665.1 Rhodocyclaceae bacterium | reverse complement strand
ACCAGGAAGAGTCCGCGTGACGCCCCACATATTATGCGGATAATGTGTATTATGTTAAATTATCTCGGTGCCAAGGTCAGCAGCCGAGCCGGCCCATCAAAAGTCGCCTTCGGGTTTCCCTCCTGCCATCGCCGTGCCCGCCCGTCCTTCCGCAAATCCCCTAGCGGATGAACGACTTTCCCCCGCCGGGTGGCACTAGAATTTGGCCTAACGCGGGACGAAGGATCCCGCCGGCTCCCGGTGGGACCCGGGATCGACCAAGGGGGAATTCAGGTGGCGGCTCCGTTGAAACGTTCCACGCGGCGACTGGTGATGTTGCTCCTGTCGGTGCCGCTGGTGATCGTGTTGCTCGGCCTGGTCTATATGCTCGGCATGGCGGCACTGGAGAACAACCCGCGGGACTTCTGGAGCAGCATCGAGTGGGCCTCCGAAACGCTCACCACGACCGGCTACGGCGGGGACTCCCACTGGAACCACCCGTTGATGAACCTCCTGGTGATCGGCACCCAGGTGCTCGGCACCTTCCTCTCGGTGCTGATCTTTCCTTTCTACGTGCTTCCCTACCTGGAGGAGCAGTTCGAGGCCCGCCTGCCCCGCAAGCTGCCGGAGATGCAAGGACGGGTGCTCATCCAGCGCTACAGTCCCGCCGTGGACACCCTGGTCACCGAATTGGGCCGTGTGGGAATCCCCCTGGTCATCCTCGAGCAGGACGACGCCCTCGCCCGGACCTTGCGCGACCGGGGCTACGAGGTCGTCGCCGGCAACCTGGAAGAACAGCCGGACCTGCTCGCCGGCGTCGTGAAGGCGCGGGCCCTGGTGACCAACGCGGACGACCACCTGGGCGCCACGTTCATCCTGATCGCCCGGGAATGCGGTTTCGAGGGTCCCATCCTGGCCCTGTGTGCCGACCCGCTGCACCGGGCCCCCATGATGAAGATCGGCGCCACGGCTGTGTTCACGCCGTCCCACGTGCTGGCGGCGGCCCTGGCGGCCCGGGCGAGCACCAGGATCAATCCGCGGCACGAGGGGCTCAGACAACTGGGCGGACACGTGGACGTGGCCGAGTTCCGGGTCCACGAGGACAGCGCCCTCGCGGGGCGGCGCCTCGGAGACATGAGCATGCGCGAACGGTACGGCGTGACCATCATCGGTCAGTGGCATGCCGGCCGTTTCGGCCTGGTCGAAGGCCCGGATACGCGCCTGCGGGCCGGCGCCATACTGGTCGCCGTGGGACCGCAGGACAGCCTGCGGCGCATCGAGGATCTCGCCACGCCAATCAACAAGGAGGGCCCCATCGTCGTCGCCGGTTACGGCGCCGTGGGACACAAGGTCGTCCAGATGCTGCGCGATGCCGGTGAAAGCGCCGTCGTCATCGATTCGGCCCCGCACGACGGGGTGGACGTGGTGGGCAACGTGCTGGAGATATCCGCCCTGGAACAGGCGCGGGTCCGCGAAGCGAAAGCCGTCGTCCTGGCCCTGAGCAACGACAGCGCGGGCGTTTTCGCCGCTGCCGTCGTCCGGGATTTCGCCGGCCACGTGCCCTTGATCGCCCGCGTCAATCGGGCACCCAACGTGGCCCGGCTTTACGACGCGGGGGCCGATTTTGCCTTGTCGATAGGACAGGTGGCCGGCCAGATCCTCGCCAGCCACCTCCTCGACCAGGACGATCTCCTCCTGGAAGAGCAGTTGCGCTTCATCCGGGTCTCCCCGGGCGACCTGGTGGGCGAACATCCCTGGCGTGCCCAGGTGCGCGAAAAGACGGGCGCCGCCGTCGTCGCGATCGAGCGGGGCGAGAACGTGGTGGTCAATTTCGAACCTGCCTTCCGCATCGAGGCCGGTGACGTGGTATTCGTCTGCGGGGCGGCCCGCAACCTGGACAAGTTCCGCCAGGAATTCCGGCCGACCGCCGCCCCCCGGCCGGCCGCCGGCTGACTCACCGCCCCCGCGCGATGCCCGGGGGCGGGGCCGTCGTCATTCGACGCGGATTTCCACCTTCTTCGGCTGCGCGTGGGCGGCCTTCGGAATGCGCAGCTTGAGCACGCCATTGTGGAACTCGGCCGCCACCTGGGCCGCATCCAGTTCCTTCGAGAGCGTGAATACCCGCCGGTAGCGCGGCAGGCTCACTTCGGCGTACGAGGATTCCATGCCGGCGGGGATGTCCAGCTGGATGTCGGCCTCGATGGTCAGGGTGTCCGCCTCCACGTGCAGGTCGAGCTTCTCCTTCGGCACGCCCGGGAGGTCGGCATAGAGCGTGATGCCCCCCGCATCCTCGATGACGTCGACGGGAGGCAGCAGGGTGGGCTCCGCGCGCGCGGATTCGGCGGCCTTGGCGTTCTCGGTCCTCTCGGTCTTCTCGGTCATGGTCGCGTCCTCCTCACTGGATGTTGATGCGGCGCGGCTGTGCGGCAGCCTTGCGCTGGATTGTGATGTGCAGCACGCCGTCCCGGTAGCGGGCCGTCACCGTGTCCGGGTCGATGTCGTCGGGCAGCGTCACGACCCGCCGGAAGCGTCCGGCAAACCGTTCGTCGATGTGGATTGCCGTCTTGGTGTCGCCTTCGGGCCGTTCGGCCCTGCGCTCGCCGGCGAGGGTCAGGACGCCCTTCTCCAGTTGCACGTCGAGGGTCGCGGGATCGACGCCGGGGGCGAAGGCATAGATTTCCACGGCCTGCGGCGTGCCGCCCACGTTCATGGCGGGGAATCCGCCGCGCGCGCTGCCACGGATGCTGGGGGAAAGATCGTAGGACTGCTGGAGCTGGCGCTGCAGGCGGTCCAATTCGCCGAACAGGTCGCGGGGGAAGAAGCTTCGGTAGAGCATGGACGGTCTCCTTTGCCTTGGGTTCAGAACGGGCCGCCGGGGCCCTCTGCGCCGATATGGGCGTCGGGCGGATGGAATTCAAGTCCCGGCGATCCGGCCGGTCCCCTGCCCCGCCCCGGGCTCCGAGGGCGCCCGGCGAACCGGCTCGTCGGCCTGGGGGAACGGAGTCCGCGCCGACGGCCGGGGCCGACGCCGCGGGATGCGCCCCTGCCCAGCGGCTACACTTTCGCGGAATCCGTGCCTAGGGCCGCCCCGGGCCGTGGCACCCCGGAACAGGAAACAGGGCATGAAAGAACGCATCGACGAGTTGTTGCACCGGAT
Source organism: Rhodocyclaceae bacterium (assembly GCA_035331665.1). GTDB lineage: Bacteria > Pseudomonadota > Gammaproteobacteria > Burkholderiales > Rhodocyclaceae > JAEUNJ01. The sequence goes on along the minus strand of DAOLKI010000299.1, from coordinate 807 downwards.
CCACGACCTGCAGGAGGAGATCGAGGAGGAATACCGCCGCCGGTTCCAGGAATTCGAGGTCCGCCGGGTCGAGCTGGCGGGGGAATTCCTCCGCCACCAGCGGCACTACAGGACGGGGCTCTTCCGCTTCCTGCGGCGTTCCCGCCTGCCGGTCGCGCTGACCTCCCCCATCATCTATGCCGGGTGGATTCCCTTCCTGCTGCTCGATCTTTTCGTGTCGCTCTACCAGGCGGTCTGCTTCCCCATCTACCGCATTCCCAGGGTGCGCCGGTCGGACTACGTGGTATTCGACCGGGAAGACCTGCCCTACCTGAACGCGGTCGAAAAATTCAACTGCTTCTACTGCTCCTACGCCAATGGAATCGCCGCCTACACGCGCGAGGTGGCGGCGCGCACGGAGCAGTACTGGTGTCCCATCAAACATGGCCGGCGCCTGAAGGCGGCGCATGACCGTTATCCCCGCTTCTTCGATTACGGAGATGCGGAGGCCTTCCGGCAAGGTCTCGAGCGCCTGCGCCGGCAGTACGGGGAAAGGGACGCGGGATGACCGGTGCGGGATTCCGGGCACGGTCCGCGCCAACGGCGGGTTGCCGCGGCCGCCCGGTCGGACCCGTCCGGCGGGGCCGCGTCGGCGCGCCGCGGCCCGCACGCGCGCGAGGATCTCGGCCTCGTCCCACTCGAACTCGGGGGCCAGGCTGAGCATGCGCACGGCGATCGCGCCCTCGGGCTCCCACAGGCCGTGGCCGATGACGTAGCCGTCGTCGTCCATGATCGGGACCACGGCGCCCTCGGCGACCGCCAGCGGCC
>DAOLKI010000298.1:0-3945 GCA_035331665.1 Rhodocyclaceae bacterium | reverse complement strand
GTCCTCGCCGACACGGCGGGTCGCCTGCCCACCCAGCTGCACCTGATGGAGGAGATCGCCAAGGTGAAGCGGGTGATCCAGAAGGCGGAGCCGACGGGACCCCACGAGGTGATGCTCGTGCTCGATGCCAACGTGGGCCAGAACGCCATCCAGCAGGTCAAGGCCTTCGACAAGGCCATCGGCGTGACCGGTCTCATCGTGACGAAGCTGGACGGAACCGCAAAGGGCGGCGTCTTGGCCGCCATCGCCCGCCAGTGCCCCAAGCCGGTCCGCTACATCGGCGTCGGCGAGGCCATAGAGGACCTGCAGCCCTTCCGGGTGCGGGAGTTCGTCGCCGCCCTGTTCGAGCCCGCGACGAAGGCGTGATCGAGTTCCAGCGGGTCGGCAAACGCTATCCCGGCGGCGGCGCCGATGCGTTGTCCGACGTGGATTTCAGGATCGAGGCCGGCGAACTGGTAGTCGTGGGCGGGCACTCCGGTGCCGGCAAGAGCACCCTGCTGAAGCTCGTCGCGGCCATCGAGAAGCCGACGACCGGAGCGGTCCTGGTGCAGGGCCAGAATGTCGGCAGCCTGCGCCCCTCCGCCATTCCCTTCCTGCGCCGGAACATCGGCCTGGTATTCCAGGACCAGAAGCTGTTGTTCGACCGGAGCGCATTCGAGAACGTGATGCTGCCGCTGTCCATCGCCGGCTTCCCGCGGCAGGAGGCGGGCCGGCGCGTGCTGGCGGCCCTGGACAAGGTGGGCCTCGCGGGCCGGGAACGGGCCATGCCTGCCGGGTTGTCCGGCGGCGAGCAGCAGCGTTTGGCCATCGCACGGGCCGTGGTGAACCGGCCGGCGCTGCTGCTCGCCGATGAGCCGACCGCCCACCTGGACGCGGACACGGCGGCGGCCGTGGCCGGCATCTTCCTGGATTTCCATAGGGTCGGGGTCACGGTGCTGGTGGCCACCTACGACCGGGCCCTGTTCCCCGGGGCACGCCGCCTGAACCTGGACCACGGGCGGCTGCAATGACCAACGCCGTGGCGAACTGGCTGGCCGCGCATGGGAGCGCGGCGACGCAGGCGGGGCGCCGGCTTGCCTCTGCCCCCCTGAACGCCCTGCTCGCCGTGCTGGCGATGGCCGTCTCCCTGGCCCTTCCCGCTGTCGGCCAGATGCTTCTCGCCAATGCCCGGGGGCTCGCCCAGCAGGTGGCGCCCACCCTGGAAATCTCCCTTTTTCTCGCGCCGGACGCAGGCCGGCCCGCCGCCGAGGAGATTCGCAGACGCCTTGCCGCGCACCGCGGGATCCACGGGGTGCGTTTCCTGCCGCGGGAGGAAACGCTCGCCCGCATGAAGGGGGCCGAAGGCCTCGGGGAAGTCATCGATGCCCTCCCGCGCAACCCGTTCCCCGACGCCTTCACGGTGCGACCGGCCGACGCCTCGCCCGCCGCGATGGATGCCTTGGCCGCCGAACTTCGCCGCCTCCCCCAGGTGGAACACGTGCAACTGGATTCGGCCTGGACCCGGCGCCTCGACGCGATGCTGCGGCTCGGTCGCCTGGGCATCCTGCTATTGGCCGGTCTTCTCGGACTGGGCGTGGTCGCCATCGCCTTCAGCACGGCCAGGCTGCAGGTATCGACCCGGACGGCCGAGATCGAGCTTTCCCGGCTTCTCGGCGCCACCGACGCCTTCGTCCGGCGTCCATTCCTGTGGGCAGGGACCCTGCAGGGGTTCCTGGCCGGAATTTCCGCCCTGACCATAACGCTGGCGATCACCCTCTGGCTCAGGGAACCACTCGCCGACGCGGCAAGGCTCTACGGACTCGAATGGCGGCTGCAAGGCCTGACGGCTGCGGACGCGATGGGGGTCCTGGCCACGTCGGCCGGCCTGGGCTGGCTGGGGACGACCCTGTCCCTGCGCCAGTTCCTGGGCAATATCCGATAAATTCACGAAACTATTTCGGATCGTTAGCACTCTTAGGCAGTGAGTGCTAATATTGATCCGTAAGGAGACCATGACCATGAGCCATGCCCTGTTGAGTGCCAATTTCCCCGTCCCGTCCGCGGCGTCGAGCCTGGAGGCCTACATCCAGGCCGCGAATCGCGTGCCGATGCTTTCCGAGAGCGAAGAGAAGGAGTTGGCGCGCCGCTTCCGCCAGGACGAAGACCTCGACGCGGCCCGGCAACTGGTGCTCTCGCACCTGCGGCTGGTGATCGCCGTCGCCCGGGGGTATCTCGGCTATGGCCTGCCCCATGCCGACCTGATCCAGGAAGGGAACATCGGCCTGATGAAGGCGGTGAAGCGTTTCGATCCCGAGCGCGGCGTCAGGCTGGTGTCTTTCGCCCTGCACTGGATCAAGGCGGAGATCCACGAGTACATCCTGAAGAACTGGCGGCTGGTCAAGGTGGCCACCACCAAGGCCCAACGCAAGCTGTTCTTCAACCTGCGCGGCATGAAGCAGGATAGCCGCGCTCTGGGCATGACCGAGGCCCAGGCCATTGCCCGGGAACTCGGCGTGAAGCCCGAGGAGGTGGTGGAGATGGAGACCCGCATGTCCGGTACCGACGTCTCCCTCGAGCCGCTGACGGAGGACGAGGACGAGCGCTACGCGCCGATCGCCTATCTGGCGGCCGACAGCAGCGCCGAACCGACCGTGCAGCTGGAACGCCGCGAATACGACCGGCTGCAGGACGAGGGCCTGCAGGGGGCACTGGCGGCGCTGGATGACCGCAGCCGCGACATCGTGCGCCGCCGCTGGCTCGTGGAAGATGGCGAGGACGCGGCGACCCTGCATGAGCTGGCGGCCGAATACAAGGTCTCCGCGGAACGCATCCGCCAGATCGAGGCGAAGGCCATGCAGAAGATGCGCGGGCACCTGGTGGCGAGAACGTAAGGATTCGCTGCAAGCGGGACGACGGGGCCGCACGTTGCGGCCCTTTCCTTTTCGGGAAGCGGCGCGCGATCGTTCCCGCGCCGGCGGCGGAGCATCAAAATCCGATGCGCCGGCTCGCCTTTCCGCGTGGGAGATCCAGGTCGCGCGCCTTCAGTTCCGAGCGGCCGTCCAGCTTCGCGGTGCCGAAGGCTGCCATGAGACGCTTGCGCATATCCCTGGGCGGCACCTCGGCCAACGATTCCATGACGTCGGCCGAAGGTTCCTCGGGGAAGCCCCAGTCATGCGCCGACACGATCTCCCGGTAGAGACGGCAGGCGATGCGCATGGATTCCGCCTCGTCGGGGCGCGGGACCTCGTAGACGTTCATCCGATTCAGGATCGGTTCCGGCAGGCTCCGCTCGTCGTTGGCCGTGGAAACCCAGAGGACGTGGCTCGCATCCATGTCGAGCTCGACGAATTCGTCCCGGAAGCTCCGCGCCGTATCCCGTTCCAGGAGCCCGTAAAGCGCCCCCATGGGGTCATAGCGCGAGTCGCCGCCCGCCTTGTCCACTTCGTCGAGCACCATGACGGGATTGGCATACTCGCCGTTCACGAGGGCGTTCGCCACCTTGCCGGGCTTGGCGTTGCTCCACTGCGAGGAGGCGCCGGAGAGAATCCAGCCGGCGGTCAGCGAACTCATGGAGACGAATTCATAACCTGTGCCGAGCGACTCCGCCAGACACCGCGCGAAATGCGTCTTGCCTATCCCCGGTTCGCCCAGGAGCAGCATCGGAGTGAAATGGACCGGCTCGTTGCCGGACACGGCGAGGGCCAGGTACTTCTTCAGGTCGTCCACCACCTCCGAGAAATTCGGACAACGCTCGTAGAGGGCGTCCAGCGCATCGGTGGAGGACGGCTTCACCACGAAGCGGATGCCGCCGCGCTGGCGCATGCGGTCGTAGAAGGCGGACAAGGATTCGTGGCGCCCGGCGGCGCCATCCTCGAGGGCCCGCTCGACGTCGGACACGCAATAGATCTCCCGCGTGTCGGCCAGCGGAATGCGGATCTCGGCTTCTGCCATGGCACACCTCCTCGC
>DAOLKI010000297.1:0-3983 GCA_035331665.1 Rhodocyclaceae bacterium | reverse complement strand
TGAAGGGCAGGATCACCACGGAGCCGGTGCCGGAGGCGGAGACATGGGCGATGCTTCTTGTCGGATTGGGTGCATTCGCTTCCCGCAGGGTTGGACGCCATGGAAAGTCTAGGGTTGCCTGAGACGCTGGATTTCTTGCCGGTTCGGCAACGGATGTTGCCATCGGCATATTTGGTGCGGTTCTTGAGAACGCGCCGGACGGCGGCGGTTGCCTTGCGGTGACCTCGCATGTTCGTTGGAAGAAAGGCGCCGGAGCGATCCGGACCGGAATGAAGTTATTGATTCCCGCGCGAGGCGTTATGAAGAAGACAGTTGTTCCTATGTGTCTGATCGGGGCCCTGGCAGGGATCGCTCTCCCTGTGTCGGCCATCACCATCACGGCAAACTCGCCCAAGCCGGAATGGAAACCGGTTGTCGACGATGCGGTCGCGGAATGGTCGGCACTGGTCGGCGGCAAGGACGGACTCAAACTACAGATCACCATCGACATCGACAGTTCGATCGGCGGTAGCGACCTCGGAAGCACGGTCACCTACGACGTGAATTCAGACGGAAAACCGGATCGTGCCGACATCTCTTTGGCATCGGGTCTCAACTGGACCGTGGGGCCGCCTGTGGTCGGAAAGTACGATGCGTTGGCGGTCCTGAAACACGAAATCGGCCATGCCCTCGGTTGGGGGAATTCGTCCAGTTTCTATGGATATGTCGCCCAGCCGGGAGGCGACAACACCAATCGATGGTTCGATTTCTACGACGACGATACCTACGATCCCGCATGGGATGTGGATCTGGAAGATGGCACCACCGACACGGGAAAGCCTGATTATCACGCGGCGCCGGGTACCGGGGACGTAATGGAAGGAAACCTGGACGAGGCCCAGAGGCGGCATCCCGGCCTGCGGGATTTTGCTGTCCTCAGTCGCGTATATGGCTACATGTACCCGGATGTTCCGGCGGTTCCGGAACCGGAGACCTGGGCGTTGATGGTGGCCGGTCTTGGCATCCTGGGGGCCATACGGCGTCGCCGGCCTTCCTGATCCCGGGGTAACCCGCCAGGGAGGGTGGACACCCGGCCCGGACATATGAGGACGGGGCCGCCATGGGTTACCATGGCGGCCCTTCGTCCATCCGGGGGCGCGATGAAGCGTTTCTTCTCCCTTCTGGCGGCGCTGGCCGCCACCCTGCTGCACGGTTGCGATACCGCCGATTTCTACAACCTGAAGCCCGGCGTCTCGACGGCGGCGGAAGTCTTCGAGCGCATGGGGCTGCCGGCCGCCGAGTATCCGAATCCGGACGGCACCACCACTTACGAATATCCACGCGGTCCCAACGGCGTGCACTGCCACATGGTGACGGTCGGGGCGGACAAGATCCTGGTACGCATCGATCAGGTGCTGACCGAGGCCAACTTCGCGAAGGTGAAGGAAGGCATGAGCCGGGAGGAGGTGCGCCGCCTGCTCGGGCGCCCGGGCGAGACGACCAACTTCCCGATGAAGAAGGAGGAGGTCTGGGACTGGCGCTACGAGGGTACGCCCCAGGTGAACGAGTACCACTTCCACGTGCATTTCGATCCCGGGACGGGCAAGGTGCTGACCACCTCCCGGCGCACGGTGAACCACGGCTGATGGCGCTGAAAGCCACCATCTTCAAGGCCGACCTGCAGGTCTCCGACCTGGACCGGGGCTACTACGCCCGCCACGCGCTGACCATCGCCCGCCATCCGTCCGAGACCGACGAGCGGATGATGGTGCGGCTCGTGGCCTTCGCGTTCGATGCCGACGAGATGCTTTCGTTCGGTCGCGGTCTGTCCACCGAGGACGAGGCCGATCTGGCCCTGACCGACCATTCGGGGGCCATCGACCTGTGGATCGATGTGGGCCAGCCCGACGAACGGGACCTGCGCAAGGCGGCGGGCCGGGCGCGCCGGGTCAAGCTCTGGACCTATGGCGGCCGGGTGGCCGACATCTGGTGGGAACAGAACCGGGGGAGCCTGGAGCGTCTGCGCAACCTGGAGGTGTTCCGCCTATCCGGCGAGGACGGCAAGGCCCTGGCCGCGCTGGCCGACCGGACCATGAAGGTGGAGGTGACGATCCAGGACGGCGCCGCCTGGGTCTCCGCCGGCGACAGGACGCTGCGTATCGAGCCTGGGCGGCTGAAGGACGCCGCTCCGGCGTGAATTTCCTCGCCCATGCCTTCCTGGCCGGCAACGACCCGGCTCTGAGGGTCGGCGGTCTGATCGGCGATTTCGTGAAGGGTCCGCTGCCCGCGGGCCTGCCGCCGGATCTGGCGGAGGGGGTTCGGCTGCACCGGCGCATCGACGCCTGGGCGGAGACCCACCCGGCGTTCCGGCGCAGCCGCGCCCGCGTCGACACGGCGCGCCGCCGCTATGCCGGCATCCTGGTGGACATGTTCTACGACCACTTCCTGGCGGCGCATTGGGGCCGCCACCACGAACGCGCCCTGGCGGAATACACCGCCGAGACCTACGCCTTCGTGGCGGACAGGGAGGCGGAACTGCCGCCGCGTTTCGCCCGCCTGTTTCCGCGCATGCGGTCCATGGACTGGCTGGCCAGCTATCGCAACCCCGCTTCCGTCGGCGCAGCCCTGGACCGGATGGCGACCCGGCTCACCCGGCCGGAGGGCCTGGTCGGCGGGGTGGGGGAACTGCTCCGGGACTACGCCGGGTTCGCGGACGATTTCGCCGTGTTCATCGACGATGCGATCCGCATGGCCGCCGGCGAGCGGCTGCGAACGTGAGAGCGCTGGTGTCGGCGCGATGACGGCGAATCGTTGTCAGGCGAAGGACGTCAACCGCCCGGACGCCGACGACAGCACGGGGGCACCAGGGAAAGCCGGCAGCACGTCCCGGAGCGCGGGAATCCCGCCGACGCCGCGAGGCTTTTCTCCGCTCCCGGGGTCGCCCTCAGAGCCCCAGCGTCGTGGAGGGCGAGCAGGGTGTCGAGGCGAGCCACAGGTCCTGGAAACGCTGCTGCCACGGGCCGAGTTCCTTGGGGTCGAACAACACCAGCTTGCCGCGGGCGTGGTCCACATGGAACCGGACGACGCCGTGCCGGTCATCGGCGAGCAGGAAGCGGTCGGCGAGGCTGCGCAGGTTCTCGGGCGTCTGGCGGACTTCGATCATGTGTCCGCGCCGGACGGCCAGATCGACGAAGCGCGGCATATGTTTCGCCATGGGCTCGGGGTCGTGCACCACGATGCGCAGGCGCCGCTGGCGGTCGCCGGCCAGGAATGCCTCCAGGGCGGCGACGCGTTCCGGCTCCTCGGGCGCCATGCGGGTCAGGTCGCCGGAGAACACGCGGATCTCCTTTTCGGCGAGGGGAATGACTTCGTCGATGGCCTGGCGGAAACCGGCCTCGCTTTCGATGGCGGTGATGCGTCGTTCGTTCATGATCCGGGGTGCAGGAAGCCGCAGAGATACCAGTCGTGGAGGAGGGCGCGGCCTGCCTCGCTCCAGGCTTCGCCGGCGGGCATGCGGCGAAGGTCGGCGAGGGCGCGCAGCCGGGCCCGGTCGGCCGCCGGGGCGCTGGCAGGCTCCCCGTTGATGTAGAAGCGGGTGCCGGCATGGAGCATCTGGGTCCGCAGGTCCAGGCGCAGGCCGCGGGCGGCGATGGCGGCGGCGAAGCGGTCCGGCGACAGGGGCCGGGCGGGCCGGTCGAAGAAGACGTGGGGTTTGGGCTCGGTGAGCGCGCTGCCCAGGTATTCCTTCACCGTGTCCCGGTTCCAGCGGATGGCCGAGAGCATGTCCGCGACCCGATCCACCATTTCGCCGCCGAGTTCGGCGGGGCGCTTCGCGGGCTTCAGGTCCGGGTCGGCATAGCGGCCGGAGAGGCACAGCCGGTCCTGGAGGAAGGTCAGGAAGCCCTCGGCCAGTTCCTGGGTCGGTGCCGTGCGAAAGCCCACCGAGTAACTCATGCATTCGCCGACGGCGACGCCGTCGTGGGCCCAGCCGGGCGGCAGGTAGA
>DAOLKI010000296.1:0-3989 GCA_035331665.1 Rhodocyclaceae bacterium | reverse complement strand
GCCTGGCGGGGCTCGCCCTCGCCGTGGCCTTGCGCGGCACCCGCCTCTCCGTCGCCCTCGTGGAGGGCCGCCGTCCCCGGCGACCGGAGGGATGGGATCCGCGCATCTACGCCATCAGTCCGTCCAACGCCAGCTTCCTGTCGGGCCTGGGCATCTGGGATCGCCTGGAGACGGCGCGCATGCAGCGTGTCGCCGCCATGGAAATCTTCGGCGACGCCGGAGGGCGCCTCGATTTCTCCGCCTACGCCACGGGGGTCGCGGAATTGGCCTGGATCCTCGAGGGCAGCCTGATGCAGCAGGAACTCTGGGAAACGGCGACCCGCCAGGCCGGCCTGCAGGTGATCTGCCCGGCGGCACCGGCCGCCCTGGCTTTCCGACCGGACTGCGCAAGGCTGGAACTGGATGACGGCCAGGTCCTGGAGGCCGCCCTCGTGGTGGGCGCCGACGGCGCCGACTCCTGGACCCGCGCGGCCGCGGGGATCCAGGTGCAATTCCTGCCTTACGGCCAGTCGGGGGTGGTGGCGAACTTCGCGTGCGAGCGGGACCACCAGGGTACGGCATGGCAGTGGTTCCGGGAGGACGGAATCCTGGCCTGGCTACCCCTGCCCGGGAAGCGGATGTCCATGGTGTGGTCGGCGCCCGAGGCCCTCGGACGCGAACTGCAGGACCTGACGTCGGGGGAGTTGTGCCGGCGGGTGGCCGAGGCCGGCGGTCATCGCCTGGGCAGCCTGGAACTGATCACCCCGGCCGCGGGTTTTCCGTTGCGCCTCATGCGGCCGCCGCGCCGGGTCGGTCCCCGACTCGCCCTGGTCGGTGACGCCGCCCATGCCATCCATCCCCTTTCCGGACACGGCATCAACCTGGGTTTCCAGGACGTGCGCGTGCTCGCGGCGGTCCTGGCCGAAAAACCGGCCCACGTGGATGCCGGCGATGAGCGGTGGTTGCGCCGATACGAGCGGGCCCGGAGCGAGGAGATCGTCGCCCTACAATCCGTGACGCACGGCCTGCAAAGGCTGTTCGCGCCACGGCACCCCGCCCTGTCCCTGTTGCGCAACACCGGATTGAACCTGACCAACCGCCTGCCGGTCCTACGGGATGCCCTGGTGCGTTACGCGCTGGGCTGATTCCCATTTTCTGGAGCCATTGATGATCAAGTATTCCCCTGCGCGTTTCCTGGCCCCGCTGGCCCTCTCGGTGGCCCTCGCGGCCGCCTTCCTGCCCGCCGCCCGAGCCGCCGCCGACGAGGGTGAGGTGAAGAAGGCCGTGGAACCCGTCCTGCAACAGTTGTTCGGCCCCACTATCAAGGTGGATGCCGTGCGCAAGGCGGGCGCCCTGGGTCTCTACGAAGTGCAGGTCGGCGGCGAGATCCTGTACACGGACGAGAAGGCGAGCTACCTGATCCAGGGCGACATCCTCGACGTCAAGGCGAAGAAGAACATCACCGAGGAGCGCAAGAACAAGCTGGCCACGATCAAGTTCTCGGATCTTCCCCTCGACCTGGCCGTGAAGACGGTGCGCGGCAACGGCAAGCGCGTCTTCGCCACCTTCGAGGATCCCAATTGCGGCTATTGCAAGAAGCTCGCGAAGGACATGGGAGGGATGACCGACATCACGATGTACACCTTCCTGCTGCCCATCCTGGGCGGCGATTCGCCGGACAAGGTCAAGGGCATCTGGTGCGCCCAGGACAAGGTCAAGGCGTGGAACGACTGGATGGTGAATGCGATGGCGCCCGCCGCGCCGGCCGCAGCATGCAATGCCCCCATCGACAAGCTCGTGGCCCTGGGCCAGAAGCTGAGCGTGCGCGGCACCCCGACGATCTTCCTCTCCGATGGCAGCCGCATCCCCGGTGCCGTTCCGGCCGCCCGCCTGGAACAGGCCCTCAATCAGGTCGGCAAGTAAGGCCGAACCCGCCGCCACGCCGCGACCGGCGGTGCCTCGCGCAGCCGGGTCACGGCTGCTGGCCGCCGTCGCGGTCTCGGCGGTACTGCACGGCACACTCCTAACCCTGATGCCGTGGTCCGCCGGCACGGGCGGCGGGGAGAAGGGAACGCCGGCGCTGGTCGTCTCCCTGCGGGCGGGAGAGGCGAGCACCCATCCGGCACCGTTGGAAGAGGCGGAACTGCGTTCGGCATTGCCGGCGGCCCCGGCGGAAGCCGTCTCGGCGACGGAAGCGATGCGTTCCCCGGCCGCCGCCCCCCCGGCGGCCGGCGGCCGCTTTCTCAGGGAAGGCGAATTCGACTTCCCGCCCCGCCCCTTGAACGAGATCGTTCCGATCTATCCCGACGCCGCGGTGGCCCAGCAACTCAAAGGACACGTGGAACTGGAAGTCCAGGTGGACCGGGAAGGCCGGGTGGTCGACGCCCGGGTCCTCGCCGCCCGCCCCGTCGAGGTCTTCGACGTCTCGGCGCTGCGCGCCGTGCGCCAGGCCAGGTTCGCGCCGGCAAAACTGCGCGGCGAGCCCGTCGGCAGCATCCTGCGCGCCGTCATCGAGTACGAAGCCCCCTGACGGCGTCCGGCCGTCGCCGCATCGCCGGGCGCGCACCGGCGACTCCCCCGTTTCCGCCTGCTGGACGGGCCCGCCCCGCGCACCGCGATACCACCCGTTGACACCCGCCCAAATTCAAATGATAATGGTTCTCATTAGCGGATCGATACCTTAACAGGGTTTCCGGTCGATCCGGGCAAGCCAGCTCCGGGCGTGGTCTCACGGGCAAGCCAGCCGATTCCTGAAACGGTGCCACAGACAAAGGATCGACCATGCGCCTGCCTCGTATTGCCACCGCCGTTGCCACCCTGGTCGCGGCCATCGCCTTCGCCGGCCCGGCCCGGGCCCTCGAATATCCCATCGGCAGTCCGCAGCACATGGCGGGCATGGAGGTGGCGGCGGTCTACCTGCAGTCCGTCGAAATGGAACCCGACGGGCACATGGCCAAGGCCTCCGAGACCGACATCCACCTGGAGGCCGACATCCATGCCCTGGCCAACAACCCGAACGGTTTCAAGGAAGGCGACTGGGTCCCCTACCTGCTCGTGCGCTACGAAGTGACCAGGCTGCCCGGCGGCGAGGTGATCAAGGGCGAAATGATGCCCATGGTCGCCAACGACGGCGCCCACTACGGCGACAACGTGAAACTCAAGGGACCGGGCAAGTACAAGGTACGGTTTACCGTCTATCCGCCCAGTTCCAAGGAAAACCCGCGCGGCCAGCATTTCGGCCGCCACACCGATCGCCTGACCGGCGTACGGCCCTGGTTCAAGCCCTTCGACGTGGAATGGGAATTCACCTTCGCGGGCCTGGGCAAGAAGGGCGGGTACTGACATGCACGTCCGCCATCTGGCCGCGGCGATCGCGCTCGCCGCGGGGACGGCGTTCGCCGGCGACGACACCGCGGCCCTGCAGGCCGAGCTGCGCCGCCTCGCGGATCGCATCGAGGCCCTGGAAAAGCAGAACCGGGAAATGGAGAAGGCCCTCGGAACCGAACGCATCAGCGAGAAGGAACCGGAGATCGTCACCCGCCTCAAGGCGGTGGAGATGCAGTCCCTGGGCATGCTGAAGCAGGCGCGGACCGTGGAGGCCCTGGAGGGCATCACCGCCGGCCTCTCCCTCACGACGGTGGCCCAGCAGCCCTCGGCCGCCTTCCGCAAGCCGGGCACCGACGCGGACGGCCGCTTCGGCAACAGCCAGTTGAACTACCGGGGCGATGCCTTCGTCACCCTGCCCCTGGACAACATCGGCGACACCGAGAGCAAGATCTTCGCCCATGTGCGCTTTGGCCAGGGCTTCGGGCTCAACGACGTCACGTCCTTCTCCAAGCCCAACGCGAGCGCCTTCCGGGTGACCTCCCTGAATCCGGACGACTCGGTCGCCATTCTCGGCCAGGCCTGGTACCAGGCCACGATCCCCCTGCCTTTCGGCGGCTTCAAGCCCCATTCGAAGGAGACGCTGGAGATCAACTTCGGCAAGATGGACCCCTTCCTGTTCTTCG
>DAOLKI010000295.1:0-3990 GCA_035331665.1 Rhodocyclaceae bacterium | reverse complement strand
TCTGCCGGTGCGACAAGGGCGTCTGCAGGGCGAGATGGGTCATGCCCATGATGGCGTTCATGGGGGTGCGGATCTCGTGGCTCATGTTGGCCAGGAAATCGGCCTTGGCCGCCGCCGCCGCCTCCGCCGCGGCGCGCGCATTGCTCGCCTCCCGCTCGGCCTCCTTCAGCGGGGTGATGTCCACGATGAGGCCCACGAGGCCGCCCGGGCTTCCGTCCGGGTTGGCGAAGCCGGTGACGGAATAGAGGGCGTCGTGGGCCTTGCCGTCGGCGAACAGGATGGAAATCTCGCGGGCGACCCGGCCGCCTTCGGCAATCACCCGCTCGTCCTCGGCCTGGTAGGCGACGCGGTCGGCCTGCGGCAGATATTCCAGGTCGAGCACCCGTTTGCCGATGAAATCCTGCCGGTTCACTGCGAATACCTGCTCGTAGGCGGCATTGCAACCGATGAAGCGGGTGTCGGCGCCCTTGTAGAAGATCGGGTTCGGAATGGTGTCGATCAGGGCCTGCAGCAGCGCGAACTGGCGTTCCAGTTCCTCTTCCATGGCGCGCCGGTCCGTCACGTCGAGGATCGTGGCGAGCAAGGAGGCGACCTGCCCGGCGTCGTCGCGGATTCCCGTCAGTTGCACGTCGGCCCAACGACGGGTGCCATCCTTGCGGATGAATTCCGTCTCGGTGCGGAAGCGCTGGGTGCGGCCGGCGAGGAGGTCGTCGTAGGCGGCGGCGATGCGTTGCTTGTCGTGGGGGGCGATCAGGTCCAGGCCCGTGCCCGCGAGGAGTTCGTCCACGCCATAGCCGGTGAATTCCGCGAATGCCCGGTTCACCATCTGCCGGCGGCGGCCCGTGTCCAGCCGCGATATGCCGATGACGGTATTCTCGATGATGGCGCGGAAGAAGGCCTCACGCTCCTGCACTTCGCGCCGGCTGGCCTCCAGTTCCCGCGTGCGTTCCTCGACTTTTCGTTCCAGGGCGTCGTTGGCCTCGATCAGCGTGCGCCCCGCCTCCAGCAGGCGTTGCCGCATGTTCTCCTGCGCGTCGGCGAGCCGGTGAACCTCCCGCCAGGGCGCTTCGACGCGTACCGGCGTCTCCAGTTCCATGGCCCCGATGCGCGCGCTTTCCCGGGCCAGGTGGGCGAGGGGGCGGGCGAATTGCCGGGAGATTCGGACGGCCACCACAATGCCGGCGAGGATCACCAGGACGGCCAGGCCGGCCAGCAGCGACAGGTCCCGCCGCGTGCCCGGCAGGAAATCCTCCTCGGCGGCGAACACGCCGAGCCAGAACGCCTGGGCGCCCGCCTGGATGGGCCGGAACAGGCTGAACCATCGCGCATCGCCGACCTGGAACCGGGTCATGCGGCGCTCGGCGCGGCCCGCCGCCTGCCAAGCAGCGAGGCCGTCCGCGACCTCGCGCAGGCCCAGTTCCGCCGGGGTCTTCAAGACGGACACGCGGACCGCTTCCGGGGATCCGAGGCTCGGATCCCTGGGCAGCGCCACCAGGCGTCCGTCGGCGAGGAACAGGGCCGCCTTGCCGTTCCGGCCGGCCTGCAGCGTCGCCGTGAAGGCGGAGAGGTCGAAGAGATAGACGTCGTGGGCGATGACGAACCGCCGCCCGGCGGCATCCTGCCACCGCGCGGCGGCCGTGATGCCGGGTTGCTTGCTCGTGAAGAAGATGTAGGGCTCGGTCCAGTGGATGTGATCGTCGCCGGAGAGGGCCAAGGCACCCTTGAACCATGGGCGGGTACGCGCGTCGTAGTCCAGCTCCTTCATCTCCACGCCTTCGAGCTGATGGCCCGGTCCCCAGGTCAGCCAGAAGGTCATGCGGCCCCATTCGGCGGGGTTGCTGATCCGGTTGAGCCACCGCCCGTCCGGGGTGCGCAGCAGCAGGATTTCGCGGCCCCCCTCGTCGGCGAAGATCACGGAGTTGATCTCGCTGTGGTGGGCGATGATCGGGAAGAAGAACTCGTTGAAGCGGAGCAGGCGGGCATGGTCCAGGTCGCCATCCATGCCCCAGCCGCGGCTGCTGCGCAGGGTCGCCTCCACGGTCTGCAACAGCCGGGCGACGCGTGCCTCGAGCTGCTCGGACACCAGCCCCATCTGGGCCTCGGCCAGCGATCCCACCGTCGGTTGCAGGATCAGACGGTAGCTCGCCGCCGCGAAAACCGCGAGGGATGCGAGGATCAGCAACCCGATGCGCAGGATCAGGCTGTTGGCGATCCTGGGTCTTTCCTTGTGGGTGAACTGCAACCCGGTCTCCTCTCGCCAGGCGGACGGACGACCCGCCGCGGCGGCCCGTGCCCTGAGTTTGCCGGCATGTTAGCCGAATTCGCTATCGGCCGGACCATCCGCATGGCGTGCCATGCCGTCGCTCGCCGCGGGGGCCGGCGGCGTGGCAGCGCTGCGGGCCGCCGATGCGAGGATGGCCGTGCCGGCCACCGGATTCGCGCGGCGGCCGTCGCCACCCGGCGGATGGTTCCACCTTGGGGGCCCGGCAGGTCTATGATGTTTCAGATTACCGACAAACGAAAGGGAGACGGCCATGGGCGTCATGATGCAGGCGTTTTTCTGGGACTGCCCGCGGGAGACCGGGCAGGAATACGGTTGGTGGAACCATGTTCGGGAAAAGCTGCCCGAACTGGCCGCGGCCGGTTTCGGCGCCCTATGGCTCCCGCCGGTGCACAAGGCGGCGAACCTGGGCGGCCCGTCGATGGGTTACGACCCCTACGATTATTACGATCTCGGGGATCTGGACCAGAAAGGTTCGGCGAAGACCTGGTTCGGTTCGAAGGATGAACTCCTGGCCCTGATCGCCGCCGCCCACGGGCAAGGGATGCGGGTCATTGCCGACTTCGTGGTGAACCACTGCAGCGGCGCCGACGCGCAGGAAACGAACCCGATCACCGGCGAGTTGCGCTGGACCGGCTTCACGCCGGCGAGTGGACGCTTCGCGCGCAATTGGGAGTGTTTCCACCCCAATCCCTACGAAAGCTGGGACGAGGGCAGTTTCGGCGACATGCCCGACCTGTCGCACCGCAACCCCTACGTCTATGGCGAAATCCTCAAGCTCGCCCGCTGGCTCGTGGAGGAAATCGGCTTCGACGGGTTCCGTTACGACTACGTGAAGGGCTACGGCGCGAACACGGTCACCGCCGTCCAGGAGTACCGCTACCTGAGGGACGGCAAGCCCTTCCAGCCCTATGGCGTCGCCGAGTATTGGGACAACGCGAAGGAAATCGAAGGCTGGGTGCAAGTCACCAACTTCTCGAACCAGAACCCCGTCGATGCCTTCGAT
Source organism: Rhodocyclaceae bacterium (assembly GCA_035331665.1). Classification (GTDB taxonomy): domain Bacteria; phylum Pseudomonadota; class Gammaproteobacteria; order Burkholderiales; family Rhodocyclaceae; genus JAEUNJ01. The sequence continues at coordinate 703 of DAOLKI010000295.1, read as the reverse complement.
TTCCCGTTGCGGGAGACCCTCAAGGCCGTCTGCGACCAGTACGGCTGCAGCCTGCATTGCCTCCTCGACCGGGCGAGCCTGGCCAAGAACGTGACCCGCGCCGCCGTCACCTTCGTCGAGAACCACGACCTGCGGGATCCCGGCCGGCCCATCGAGCACGATCGCATGCTGGCCTACGGCTACATCCTGACCCACGAGGGATATCCCTGCGTGTTCTGGAAGGACTACTTCGTCGGGGGCCTCGGTCAGCCGGGCACGCCGCACGGCATCGCCGCGCTGGTCGCCGCCCACGAGCGCTACGCCGGCGGCGACACGCAGGTGCTGTGGGTGGACGATGACCTGTACATCATGCAACGCCTGGGGTACGGCAACCAGCCCGGCCTGGTGTTCGTCTGGAACAACCGGGGGGACAACTGGCACGGGGCCTGGGTCCACACCCGATGGACGGATACCGATTTCATTCCCGTGGCCTGGTGGAGCGGAACGGATTTGCACCAACCCCAGGATCAGCGCAGCAACGGCGACGGGTATGCGCCTTTCTGGGCGCCGCCGCGGGGGTACACGGTGTTCGCACCGAAGGTCTGAGATGCGCCGGCGCGGTTCGCGCCGGGACGGTGGCGGAAGGCTGGACCTCAGCGCGGATGCGCGCGGGCGCGAAGGGTCGCCGAGGGCTCCCGTCCGGTCGCGGTGCGCGCATCCGCGC
>DAOLKI010000294.1:0-3991 GCA_035331665.1 Rhodocyclaceae bacterium | reverse complement strand
CCCAGGGCCCGGGCCTTGACGATGTCCTGGCCGGAGCGGATGCCGCCGTCCATCATCAGGTCCACCCGGTGGCCGACGGCCTCGGCCACCCGGGGCAGCACGGCGGCGGCGGAGGGGGCGCCGTCGAGCTGGCGGCCCCCGTGGTTGGAAAGGATGATGGCCTGGGCGCCGGCATCGGCGGCCATCCGGGCGTCATCGGGATCGAGGATGCCCTTGACCACCAGCGGGCCGTCCCAGAGGCCGCGGAACCATTCCAGGTCGCGCCAGTTCACCGAGGCGTCGAACTGGGCGTCCACCCAGGCCCGGAAGGCCTGCAGGTTGCGCCCGTCCGGCACGGCGGCCTGCAGGTTGCCGAACACCACGGGCTTGCCCTTGATCATCACGTCGGTCAGCCAGCCGGCGTGCGAGGCGATGTTCCACACGCGCCGCAGCTTGCCGCCCAGGGTCAGGCCCTGGCCCAGCATGCCGTTGCGCACGTCGCGGTAGCGCGCGCCGGTGACCGCGAGGTCCACGGTCAGCACCAGGGCGCCGCAGCCGGCGGCCTTCGCCCGCTGCACCAGTTCCTTCACGTAGCCCCGGTCCTTCATGACATAGAGCTGGAACCAGAAAGGGTCCTTCGTGGCGGCGCGCACTTCCTCGATGGAGCAGATGGAGACGGTGGAGAGGCAGAAGGGCAGGCCCGCCGCCTCGGCGGCGCGCGCCGCCTGCACCTCGCCGCGGCGGGCGAAGAGGCCGGCCAGCCCGATGGGGCCCAGGACCAGGGGCAGGGGCAGCGGACGCCCGAGCAGGGTGGCCGAGGTGTCGAGCTGCGAGACGTCGCGCAGCACCCGCTGGCGCAGGCGCAGGGCGTCCAGGTCGGCCGCATTGGCGGCCAGCGTGGTCTCGGCGCCGCTGCCGCCGTCGATGTAGTCGAAGAAGGCCCGCGGCAGCCGCTTCTCGGCCAGCCGCCGGAAGTCCGCCACCGTGGCCGGTACCAGGTTCATCGTGCCCATTTCGCCTCCCTGACGATTACGGCAAGTCGCTTCACCCCAAAGGACACAAAGGACACAAAGGAAGGCAAAAAAAGTCGATCCCGTCGGCCTTTCCGGGTTTTTTGCGTCCGGCTTTTTCTTGGTGTCCTTCGTGTCCTTTGTGGTGAAAACTCGGCCCTTCAGAATACCTTCCCGGGATTCAGGATGCCATGCGGATCGAAGGTGCGCTTCAGGGTCTTCATGATCCCGATCTCCGTGCCGCTGCGGGAGAGGTGCAGGTAGGGCTTCTTTTCCAGGCCGATGCCGTGCTCGGCCGAGACCGAGCCGCCGATGCGGGCCAGGGGTTCGTAAACGGCCTGCTCGACCAGCGGGTGGGTTTCCGCCGCGTCGCCGGGCACGATGATGCCGAAATGCAGGTTGCCGTCGCCCAGGTGGCCGAAGGTCCAGCAGTGGTGCTCCGGCCAGCGCGCCCGCAGGGTGTCGTGGACCTCCTCCACGTAGGCCTCCATGTGCGGGATGGGCAGGGAGACGTCGAACAGGAAGGGCATGCCGAAGCGCACCATTTCCAGCACGCTGTCGCGCAGGGCCCAGAGGCCGGCCCGCTCGCGTTCCGAATGCGCGATGGCGGCATCGGCGATCAGCCCCTGCTCCAGGGCGGATTCCAGCACGGCGTTGAAGCGGGCGTTGTCGCGCTCCGGGTCCGCCCCCTGGGCTTCCACCAGCACGTAGTAGGGATGGGTCTGGGGCAGCGGCGGCGAGCACTTGGCGGGCGGCGTGCTGACCAGCTTGTAGAAGGAATCCCACATGGCCTCGAAGGCGGAGAGGGCGCCGCCCAGGCCCCGGTCCATGTGCTTCAGGAAGGCGGTCAGGTTGGCGAAGCTGCCGATGCCCACCAGGGCCACGTCCTGGCTGCGCGGCTTCTCGCGCAGGCGCAGCACCAGGCGGGTGACGATGCCCAGGGTGCCCTCGCTGCCGATGAAGAGCTGCTTCAGGTCGTAGGCGGCGTTGTTCTTCAGCATGCGGTTCATGGAGGACATCACCGTCCCGTCGGCCAGCACGGCCTCCAGGCCCAGCACCATGTCGCGGGTCATGCCGTAGCGGATCACCCGGTTGCCGCCGGCATTGGTGGAGACGTTGCCGCCCAGGGTGCAGGAGCCGCGGGCGCCCAGGTCCAGGGGGAAGGCCAGGTCGTGCTCGTCGGCGGCCTCCTGCAGGGCCTGCAGCGTGACGCCGGACTGGACCACGGCGATGCGCTGGATGGGGTCGATCTCCTCGATGGCGGCCATGCGTTCCATGGAGAGGATCAGTTCCGAAGGCGCGGCGTCGCCCGAGTGCACCAGGCCCGTGCGCCCGCCCTGGGCGACCACCGGCTGCCGGGCCTCGTGGCACAGGCGCAGCACGGCGGCCACCTGCCCGGTGTTGCGCGGCCGCACCAGCATGTCCGCCTGCAGGTGGTCGGCGCGGAAGAAACCGGCGGGGCGGCTGCGCACCTCGTCGCCGACCAGGACGCCGTCGTGGCCGACCAGGTTGCGCAGGGCTTGGACGAATTCGGGGCTGGTGACGGCGCTGGTGGCGGGACTCGTGGCGGAACTCATGGTTTCTCCGGGTCTGGAGGGCGGTTCGGTATTCGGGACAGCGCTTGCCGCAGGGGTGCGGAGGGCACGGAGGAAAACCGTTGCATCATCGGCATGGACGCCTGATGCATCGGGTGCCCGCCGCGCTCCAACGATGTCGCTGCTTTCCTCTGCGCCCCCTGCGCCTTCGCGGTTCAGGCGTGTTTCCCAAGATTATCCGGCAATCGGCGGCCCCGGGTGCCTATCCTTCGCCCGCGCCGCCCGCCAGGGCCCGGCGCCTTTCCTCCCGGGGCATGGGCGCCAGTTGGCGGACGGCGGCGAAGAATCGCGGCAGGTCGCCCCCATGGCGCGCCAGAAGGGTGCGGAAGGCGGGCACCAGGGTCTGGTAAAGCCCGATGGAGGCCAGCGTGGCGTTGTTGACCCCGTCGCCCAGCCAGCGGTCGTAGCCCTTCATGCCGCCCCAGGGGCCGTCGCGCAGGGCCTGGTAATCGGCGCGCAGGGCCGCCAGCAGCCGGGCCTTGGCGGCGCGCTTCTCCGCGTCCGACACCGGTGCCGCGTAGGCCGCGGCCAGCCGCGCCCGGTGCCGCGCGACGAGGGCCTGGAAGTCGGCGCGGATGCCCTGCATGCGGGCGAAGGCGGCCTTCTGCGGCGCATCCCCGTGGGCGGCCAGCCAGCGCTCGACGCCCGCCTCCTCCACGGCGACGGCGAAGGACTCGTTGAACTCGCTGTCGTCCCGGGCATAGGCCACCTGGTGGGCCAGCTCGTGGAAGATCAGGCGGGCCAGCTCCGTGTCCGGGTAGCGGACGAAGGTGTTCAGCACCGGGTCGTCGAACCAGCCCAGCGTCGAATAGGCGGGTACGCCGGCCACGAAGACGTCCTGGCCCTCGGCGGCCAGTTCCGCGGCGAATCCGCGCGCCGCCGCTTCGGAGAAGTAGCCCCGGTAGGCCACGCAGCCGGCGAAGGGGAAACACCAGGTCTTTGGCGCCAGCGAGAGGGGGCCGGCCGCCACGACGCTCCACACCGCGTACGGACGTGCGACGTCGGCATAGCGCCGGTAGCTGCCGTTGTCGGGCAGGCCGAGGTCGCGGCTGGCGAAGTCGCGGATGCGCTCGGCGGCGGCCAGCCGCTCGCGCAATGCCGGAGGCAGGTCCGGGTCGGCCCGGGCCTCGGCGATGGGGCGGCCGGCGCGCCAGATCTCCCACTGGCCGCCGATGGCCTGCGCGTAGTAGGCGGGGGAGGCGCAGCCGCCGAGCAAGGACGCGGCCAGGAAGGCCATGGTGGAGGTCCTTGCGCGCCGCTTCCCGGGGCCGGCGCGCGTCATTGCGGGAATCCCGCCGCCGGGCCGGGGCGGGCCGGGCCGCCGAGAACGGCAAGGCGGCGCATGCGGTCCGCCTCTCATATTTTTCAAAAAATCAACCGTAACAACTTTATCTACAGTTACAATAT
>DAOLKI010000293.1:0-4022 GCA_035331665.1 Rhodocyclaceae bacterium | reverse complement strand
GTGCGACCCGCTGCGCGTCTGCATCTGCGCCGAGTCGGACGCGGAGACCTTCCTTCTGCCGATAGAGCGGCAGTTGGCCGGAACGCTCGCCGAAGCGGCCCGCCTGTCCGGGTCGACGCAACCGCCGGCGTTGCGGGTGTCGATCGTCACCCTGGCCGGCCTCCACGCCGCGGGGGCCGCCCTTTCCCGGGCCGACATCACGCTGCTCGCCGTGGAAGCCGATCGCGCCAGATTGGAATCCCTCTGCGAACACCTGAACCGGAACCTGGACCCGCCGCCTTTCCACCGCGCGGCCGCCTGGGTCAACGGCCCCCGCGACGGCGCCGTGCCGCCGACCGTCCAGGGCTGGAACGTCGTCGGGTTCCGCGTTGCCGGCGGCAACGCGACGGCGCAGCACGAGTCGGACGCCGGGCGGCTGCGCGACCTGATGCAGGCGGTGCTGCGGCAGCGTTCCGGGGCGCCACGGTCCGCAGCGGAGCCGGCCGGCGCGCCGCGTTCGCCCGCCGTGTTCCTTTCCTATTGCAGCGAATACCGGCCCTATGCAAATGCCATTGCGTCGGCGCTGTGGCGGCTGGGGGTCACGGTCCACTGGGACGGCGGCCTGGCGCCGGGAGACGCGTGGGAGGAGCGGCTGGCGCAGATGCTTCGGGAGTCGGATGCCGTGCTGGCGCTGGTCGGGCGCTTGACGGCGGGGCGCGCCAATCCGATGCACGAGATACGCACCGCCCTGTCCCTCGGCAGGAAGCTCCTGCCCGTGTGGGTCGAGCCGATCGACGGCCCGCCGGAGGTGTTGCGGTTCCAGTTCGCGAATCGCAGCGGGAACGGCGGCACGGTGTTCCTGGCCGGCCTGACGGGCAGGCGCCTGGAAGACGAGGCGGTGGCCATCGCAGACCGCATCGCCGCGGCGCTGAGCGGCCGGCAGGCGCCGCCGGACCTCTCTTCCGCGCCGACCGCGGGGTCCACCGCAGGGGCGCCGGCCGACGAAATCCTCGCACGCATCGCCGGGAAACTTTCCGGTGAAGCCGGCCCGGACCGGCAATCCACCGGTCATTTCCTCGAAATCCGCGAGGGTCTCCAGGCCGATCTGGCCGCGCTGATCGGACTGGACGTCGGGGATTCCGACGGAAGCACCTGGCCGCACCGATTCACGTTGGAGACCACCAGCGGCCTGTGGATCGGCCTCGCCCGCCAGGTGCAGGAAGGCGACGGCCGGGCGCCCCGCTATCGGGACTGCCTGTTGCTGCACCGGGTCGCCGCAGTGGTGGATGGCGCCAGGCTCGTCGAATCGTGGAGTCCCGATCCGGCGTTGCGGGATCCGGTGCTCGCCTTCGGCGTGATCGTCGCTGAAGCGGGCGAGGTTCCGCTCGGCGAATTGCCGGGGTCCGGAACGCAGGCGGCGTGACGTGGTCGTCCGGTTTCGAATCGGCCAGGCCGGGCGGCGCGGCCGGATACAGGCGCGGCCAGGCAGCGCCGGGAATGTCGGCGCCCGTTGCGGGTGCAGGGAAAACCGCATCGTCTCCCACCCGCCGGCCCGCCGGCGGTCCGGAAGGCCGTTCAGGCGGCCCGCGGGCGCACGATCGCGCAAGGAAAGCCGGACCACTCTCCCAGGCGGCTGACACGGCAGCCGAGCCGGCCCGCCATGCCGCAGGCGCCGGCATCCATGACGGCGAAATGGCGCCGGGCGAACAGGGGACGCAACAGCGGCGCCAGCAGGCGCATCCAGGGTTTCACCAGCTCCACGTCCCAGCGGTAGGCCAGGCGGGTGGCGCCCGGACCGGCCTCGTCCAGGACCCAGAGGCCCGTGCCGCGCAAGTCGCCGTCGGCCCGGCCTTCCAGCTCGCGCGGCCGTTCGGCCCGGGTGGTCGTCATGACGATTGAGAATCCGTAACCGAAGCCGCTGCGCCAGCGGAAACTATGGCGCGTTCCGCTGTCTTCGGTCGCGCCGCGTCCGAGCCGTTCCACCCTTTCCAGGTGGGGCCACCAGGAAGGCCAGTCCTGCACCGCGTCGAGCAGACGCCAGACGGCCTCCCGCGGGCTTTCCAATTGCCAGCTGCTCACCAGGACGAAACGGGGATTCATGGTGCCGGCAGGTATTCGCGCCCGCGCACGAAGGCGAGACCGCCGGTCTCGCTGACCGTCTCCAGATGGACGCTGCCGCCGGGGGCCAGGTGGAATTCGCCGGCGCGCACCAGCACGTCGCCGAACCAGGCCTCGCCGGACAGCATCATGCATTCCTCCTCGCCGTCGTGGCCGTGCGACGGCAACGCGGCCCCTGGCGCGAGCCGCACGAGGCGGGACATGACGTCGCCATCGCGCCAGAGCAGCTTCCGGAAGGCCCCCTCGGCGACCGCCTCCCAACCCTCGTCGGAGGCGAACACCGTGTGGATGGGCGGCCCGTCGCCGGGCAGCAGCCCGCCGACCAGTTCGCCGAGCAGGGCACCCGTGTGCCCCAGGGCCGTGCCGCGCAGGTAGGCGAGCCCGCCTTCCCGCGAGGAAATCCGGCCGTGGCGGCTGCCCGGCGGCGACACGTGGTAATCGCCGGGCCCCAGGTCCAGCTCGCCCACCTGCAGGCGGCCGGAAAGCACGACGCCCTCCTCCAGGTGGTGATGGCGATGCACCGGCAGCTGGGCACCGGGCGACAGTTCGATCAGCACCGAGGCCCCCTCCGGTCCGTCCCACAGGGTCTTGGCGCGCACCCCGGCCTTGACCGGCCGCCAGGCGCCGTCTCCCGCACGCACGGTGACCAGCCCGGCATGGCGGGCGGCGCTGGCGCCGACCCGCGCCATCAGGCGATCGCGCAGGCGGCCCCGGTGGGCGATGGGCACCTCGGCCGGGGCCAGGGCTTCGCAGAGCAGGCGGTTCATCTCGGCCTCGTCGTCGGGATCGGGATCGTCGTTTCGCGTGTTCATAGGACCACCATCGGAGTGTCGGGACCGGGATCGAGCAGGTCGCGCAGCCGGATCAGGGCGCGACGGATGTGGGACTTCACCGTGCCCAGGGGCAGGCCCGTCTGGCCGGCGATCTCCTCGTGGGAGAGCCCGCGGAAGAACGCCAGGGCGACCAGTTGCCGGGGCAGCGGCTCGAGGCGGGCCAGGGCGGCGTGCAGCCGGTGGCCCTGCTGCACGGCGCAGAGGAGATCCTGGGGGTCGCCCCGGGCAGGCGAACCGCCGGCCGGCGCATCCGCCGCGTCCGCCGAGTCGGCCAATTCCGCCGCATCCTCCCGGCATTCGGCGGGATCGGCGCGGCGCAGCGCGTCCAGGGCGCGGCTGCGCGCGATGGTCATGATCCACGCCAGGGCCGTGCCGCGGGCCGCTTCGAAGCGGGGTGCCTGGCGCCAGATCTGCCAGAACGTGTCCTCGGCCACCTCCTCGGCGGTTTGGACCTCGCGCGTGATGCGCAGCGCGAGGCCGTACACCCGCCCCACCATCGCTTCGTACAGGGCCGCCAGGGCGGCCTGGTCGCGGCGGACGACGGCGGCGATCCATTCCCGCAGCCGCAACTCGTCCGCGGCCGCGACGCGGGCGCGGCGGAAAAGCCGGTCGCCCGCCCCGTCGGGGGCCTCGGCCGGCAGCGGGCAGTCCGCTCCGTCCTCCGCCAACGGCCATGCCGCCGCCATCCCCGCTCCCGCATCATCCGTGTCGGCAATCGCGTTCATCCATGCTCCCTGCATTCTTGCCGTGGCGCGTCCTCATCGGGTGGCGGCACGACGGAGGTAGGCGATGATGTCCTCCCGGTCGGCGCGCTCCGGCACCGAGTACCCCATGCGCTGGCCCGGGATCAATGCCTCCGGGCTCCTCAGCCAGGCGTCGAGGTTCTGCTCGGTCCACGGGATTGTGGCACCGGCGAGGGCGGGTGAATAGTCGTAGCCCGGCGCGGACCCGGCCCGCCGCCCCAGGACGCCCCGGTGCAGGGGGCCCACCCGGTGCGCGTCCAGCGCATGGCAGGCGCCGCAGCGTTGCTCGTAGAGCACGGAGCCGCGGTCCGCATCGGCCGCCGCCGCGCCGGTCGGGCCGGCGGCGAGG
>DAOLKI010000292.1:0-4045 GCA_035331665.1 Rhodocyclaceae bacterium | reverse complement strand
CTCGGCCTGATGGGGGCCGTTGCCCGCAGGCGCCGACAGCAGGGCTGATGCCGGCACGGTGCCGGATCAGTCATCATGGGACGGGGGCGCAAGCCCCCGTTTTTCTTCCTCGGCAGCGCCGCAACCGGCGCGCGGCGGAGATGCGTGCGGCATGCGTCCGCCTGCGCGCCGGATCGCGTGGCCGGCCGCCCGACGCCTTGTTCCCCGCGGCGGGAATTTCCGCCGCGGGACTGGCCGCGAGGGCGGGCCATTGATATGATGCGCGCTTTCCCGACGGACTCGTTTCAGGGGTCCGGATTGTCCGCGAAGTCTGCCGGTCCGGTGTTTTATGGCCGCCGGATTCCAGGCGGCCATGGACGCGGCACCGCCCCCTGACGGAAAGCCGCAAACCGGTAACCACTCCCGAGCGATCTTCAGCATGCCGACCAATTCCACCCCCTTCTTTGCCTACGGCGACGGCAAGGTCCAGACCGATTTCGAGTTCACGGACCAGTACGGGCGGGGCGTGCTCCTGCAGGCGGATGGCAGGATCGTCGTGGCGGGGACGAATTTCCTGGTCCGCTACCACGCCGACGGATCCCTGGATACCGCGTTCGGCACGGCCGGCCGGGTGGTTGCGCCCTTCGCGTCGTCCTACGGCCTGGGCCAGGTCGCGGCGTTGCAGGCCGACGGCAAGATCCTCTTCGCCGGTACGCGCTGGAACGCCGGTGTGCCGTCCTACGCCGTCGCCCGTTATCTGGCCGACGGGACCCTGGATACCGGGTTCGGCACCGCTGGAATCGCCACCGTCTCCTTCGGATCGAGCGGAGACGACTGCGCGGCGGTGACGCTTCTCGCCGACGGGAAGATCCTCCTGGCCGGCACCACGATGGCGGCGGGCTTCTACGACTACGGCCTCGCCCTGCTCGACGCCGACGGCGCCCCGGTTTCCACCTTCGGCAGCGGCGGGCAGGTGATCACGGATTTCGGCATTGCCGGCGACCAGGCACGCGCCCTGGCGGTCCAGGCGGATGGAAAGATCCTCGTCACCGGCTGGAGCCACGCGGATCCTGGCTTTGCGTCGACCGACTTCTCCCTGGCCCGTTACAACGCCGACGGCAGCCTGGACGGCGGATTCGGCACCGGCGGCAAGCTCACGGCCGACATTGCCGCCGCGGATTCGGGGAGCGCCGTCGCGGTCCAACCCGACGGGAAGATCGTCGTCGTCGGCACGTCGTCCGGCGACATCGTGGTCCTGCGCTACAACGCGGATGGCACCCCGGACACCGGCTTCGACGCGGACGGCAAGGCCGTCGTGTCCCTGCTGCCCTACGATTCGGGCACCTGCGTGGCCTTGCAGCCCGACGGCAAGATCCTCGTGGGCGGGCAGGCGGCGGATGCCGGCTCGTCGCGCTTCGCGCTGCTGCGATTCAATGCCGATGGCACCCTCGACGACGGCTTCGGCACCGGCGGCATCGTGCAGACCGCCTTCGGGTCCGGCTTCTACGCCGGAGATTCCACCGCCTACGGCATCGCGGTCCAGCCCGACGGGAAGATCGTCCTGTCGGGGACCGCATTCTCCGGCGGCACGCGGGACATCGGCCTGGCCCGCTACAACCGGGACGGCTCCCTGGACCTGTCTTTCGACTCGGTCAAGACCGACCCGCTCGCGGTGACGGCCCACGTCGGGGAGGATCGGGCGCCGGTGGCTCTCGATCCCGGCGCCCGGGCTCGCGACGCGGAACTGGCGGCGGCGGGCCACTATGGCGGTGCGACGCTGACCCTGACCCGCCTGGGGGGCGCCAACGCGGACGACCGGTTCTCGGCTTCCGGAGCCCTGGGACCCCTGGCGGAAGGTGCGCCGCTGACCCTGGGCGGCATCGCCATCGGCGCCGTGACGACCAATTCCGGGGGCACGCTGGTCCTCGCCTTCGATTCCGGGGCGACCCAGGCGAGGCTCGACCAGGCGATGCAATCCATCGCCTACACGAACCTGGGGGAGGACCCGCCCGGCTCCCTCGACATCGCCTGGACCTTCGACGACGGCAATGCGGGTGCCCAAGGCAGCGGGGGTGCCGGCTCGGTAACCGGGACGAGCCATGTGACGGTGACCCTGCTGGACAAGGCGCCGCAACTGCCCGGCGTCGACGCGGATGCCGCCTTTACGGAGAACGGGGCACCGGTGGTGCTGGATTCCAGTGTCCAGGCGCTCGACCCGGAGCTGTCCGCCGCCGGTACCTATGCGGGGGCGTCGATCGCCCTCGCACGCCACGGCGGTGCCGACGCCAACGACCGCTTCTCCGCCTCGGGAAACCTTGCGGCGCTGAATCCCGGGGCGCTGGTCCTCGGCGGCGTGACCATCGGCACCGTCGACGCCAATGCCGGGGGTATCCTGAAGCTCACCTTCGGGTCCAACGCGACCCAGGCCCGCGTCGACGAGGCCTTGAGTTCCATCGCTTATGCCTACGCCGGCGACACCCCGCCGGCCTCGGCCCTCATCGACTGGACCTTCAACGACGGCAATACCGGCGCCCAGGGAGCAGGAGGGGCGAAATCGACCCAGGCCCAGACGCTCGTGCATCTGACGGCCGCCAACGACGCGCCGGCGTGGAGCGGCGTGGCGGCGAGTGCCGTCTATTCCTACGGATCGGCAGCGATGGCCCTCGATACGAGCGTCCATGTGGTCGATGCCGAACTGGCCGCCCGGGGCCATTACGGCGGCGCCACCGTGTCCCTCGCACGCCATGGCGGCGCCGACCCCCGGGATGGGTTTTTCGCCCGGGGCAACCTCGATTCGCTGGCCGAAGGCGGGAATCTGACCCTGTCCGGCGGCACGGTGGGCACCGTCGTCCGGAACTCCGGCGGAAGCCTCGAACTGCTGTTCGACGACCAGGCCACCCAGGCGGTCGTGGACGAGGTCCTCAGTTCCATCGCCTACGCGAGCACGGGCATCCTGCCGCCGGCCTCCGTGCAACTGGACTGGACCTTCAACGACGGCAATACGGGCGACCAGGGCGGCGGCGGGGCCCTGTCGGCGACGGCGAGCACGGTCGTCGATATCGTGCCGGCCAATACGGCGCCGGAATTCGACGATGTCCGTGCCGACCCGCTCGAAGTGGCCGAGGGAGGCGTGGCGGCCCTGGACCCCGGAATAAGCGTTCTGGATACGGACCTGGCGGCGATCGGCAACTATGCCGGATCGACGCTGACGCTGCGGCGCCACGGCGGCGCCGATGCCGAGGACCAGTTCGTGGCCACGGGCGGACTCGGGGCGCTGCTGGCCGGTGGTCCGCTTTACCTCGGCGGGGCCACCGTCGGCACGGTGCTCGCCAACGGCGGCGGCAGTCTCGTGTTGGGCTTCAACGCCGCCGCGACGCAGACCGTGATCGACGAGGTCCTGCGGTCCATCGGCTACCGGTTCGCCGGATTCGCCGCGCCCGGCACGCTGCAGATCGACTGGAACTTCGACGACGGCAACACCGGCGCCCAGGGGGGTGACGGCGCCAAGTCGGCGACGGCGGCGACCTCCGTGCACGTGATTCCGGTCAATGGCGCCCCGGACCTGAGCGGCGTCACCTCGACGGTCGTATTCGACGTGGACGACAAGCCGGTCGTCGTGGCGCCGGCGCTGCACGTCTACGATCCGGAATTGTCCGCGGCGAACGACTTTTCCGGCGCCTCGATCACCCTGCAGAGGCAGCTGTCCGCCAACCCGGAGGACCGGTTCGGGAGCACGGGCAACCTGGCGGGCCTGGCCGAGGGCGGCAACCTGCTGCTCTCCGGCATCTCCGTCGGAACGGTGACGCACAATTCCAACGGCCTGCTGACGCTCACGTTCAACGGCGGCGCCACGCAGGCCCGGGTGGACGAGGTCCTGCGTTCGATCACCTACGCCAACACGAACAACGGGCCCCCGGGCTGGGTGAGCCTGCAATGGCAGTTCAGCGACGGGAACACCGGGGCGCAAGGTTCCGGCGGCGTTCTCACGGCCCAGACAACCACCGGCGTCGAGATTCCTCCGCTGCCCAATCGCTTTCCGAACACCGCCCTGAGCGTGAATTCGGGT
>DAOLKI010000291.1:0-4054 GCA_035331665.1 Rhodocyclaceae bacterium | reverse complement strand
ACCTGCGGCTATCACGGCTGGCAGGACTGGTACATCGGCGCCACGGCCCGCCACAAGGGCGTGCCCCAGGCAGTCCGCGACCTGACCCGCGTCTTCCCGTACAACGACCTGGACGCGCTCGCCCGGCTGCTCGCGGAACATCCCGGGCAGTATGCGGCAGTCATCATGGAGCCGATGAATGCCGACGAGCCGCGGGCCGGATTCCTGGAGGGCGTGAGGGCCCTTGCCCACGAGCACGGGGCCCTGTTCATCCTCGATGAGATCATCACCGGCTTTCGCTACCACCTGGGTGGCGCCCAATCCCTGTTCGGCGTCGAACCCGACCTGGCCACCTTCGGCAAGAGCATGGGCAACGGCTTTCCCATCTCGGCCGTGGTCGGCAAGGCCCGCTACATGAGGGAAATGGAGGAGATCTTCTTTTCGGGGACTTTCGGCGGCGAGGCCGTCAGCCTGGCCGCGGCGATCGCCACCATCGGCAAGATGCGGCGCGAGCCGGTGCTCGAGACCCTCCACGAACGGGGTGCGCGGGTCATCGAGCATGTCGGCCGCGCGCTCGACGCCCACGGCCTGTCCGATTGCATCCGCATGAAAGGCCGCCCCTCCTGGTCCCTGATGCAGTTCTCCGACCGGCCGGGGGCATCCCTGTGGGAGATCAAGTCGCTCTACCTGCAGGAAATGCTCGCCCAGGGCATCCTGACGGCCGGATCCCACAACATGTGCTACGCGCATACCGACGCGGACCTCGACCGGCTGTTCACGGCCCAGGAGAGGGCTTTCGGCAGCGTCGCGCGGGCCCTCGCCGCGGGCGACATCCGGGACCGTCTTGCCGGCCCTGCCATCCAGCCGATCTTCCGCGTGAGATGACCGTCCGGGTGGCCGTCCGCGCCGATTCCGGTCCGCACATCGGCGGCGGCCACGTGATGCGGTGCCTGGCCCTGGCGGACGAGTTGGGGCGTCTCGGCGCGGACGTGCGGTTTGCCTCCCGGGACCCCGCGGGTGCGACCGATCGCCTCCTCGGGGGTCGCGTCCCGCTGTTGCGCATCGGCGACCCGGGCCGCCCCGGGGAAGGATGCGCGGGCGACGCGCGCGACACGATCGCGGCGCTGCGGCAGGATGGATTCGTTCCCGATTGGTGCGTCGTCGACCATTACGGCCTCGATGCGGAATGGGAAGCAGCCATCCGTCGGGAGGGACCGCGGGTGGCGGCGATCGACGATCTTGCCGACCGGCGGCACGATTGCCATCTGCTGCTCGACCAGAATCTGGTATCGGGCCCGGAACGGCGCTATCGGCACCTGGTTCCGGACGACTGCACGATGCTGCTCGGCCCGAGCTATGCCCTGCTGCGCCGCGAATTCGCGGCACGGAGACGGAATCGGACCGTGCGGGAAGGCCGGCTCGCCCGGATACTGGTCAGCTACGGCGCCGCCGACCGGTGCGACGAGACCGGGAAGGCACTGGCGGCCCTGCGCGATCTGGCACTTCCCGCCGTGCAGGTGACCGTCGTCGCGGGTGCCCTGAATGCGCACCGGTCGTCTCTCGAGGACCTCTGCCGTTCCTGGGCCGCGGCGGAATTCCGGCTGGATCCGCCCTCCATGGCCGAACTGATGGAGGGCGCGGACCTTGCGCTGGGCGGATCCGGCATCACCACCTGGGAGCGCTGCTGCCTCGGCCTGCCATCGCTGGTCACGGCGGCCAATGCCCTCCATGCGGACATTGCCCGAAACGTGGAGGCGCATGGGGCTGCCCGGTTTCTCGGCATGCGCGACGACGTCGGGGGCGCCGCGATTGCGCGCGCGGTATCCGATCTTTGGCGATCTCCCGGCGGCCTTTGCGCCATGGCCGAGGCGGGACGGCGCATTGCCGACGGCCTCGGAGCCGCCCGCGTGGCGGAAGCCATCGCCGGGTTCCGGGTCGATGTCGCGCTGCCCGACGACGTGCTTCAGCTGTGGCGATGGGCGAACGATCCGGTGGTCCGCGCCAGCGCGTTCAACCCGGACCCGATTCCCCTGGAAGACCATCGCGCCTGGTTCGCCCGGCGGCTGGCGGACAGCGACTGCCTCATCCTGGTGGGTCGGCTGCGTGGCACGCCGGTCGGGCAGATCCGCCTGGAGAGGCGCGACGGCGCATGCGAAATAGACGTATCGGTGGCGGCCGGCGAACGTGGCCGCGGTTTCGGGCTCCGCCTGATGCGACAGGCCCTGGACCGGCTTGCCGCCCGCTGGCCGGAACTCCCGGCGGTCGGCTTGGTAAAATCCGAAAATTCGGCCTCTCTCGGCCTGTTCCGCCAATCCGGATTCCGGGAAGGCCCGTCGGACCGGGCAGGTGTCGTGCGTTTCTCTTTGCCTGCCGCCGGGCCGTCCCGCCTGCCGGGCGAGGCTTCTTAGACGCGGCGTCCCACCGCCAGATGGAATCGCAAATACTCTCCCTTCCCTTCAAAGGCGGCCGTGATTACCTGCACGGCACCGACATGTACGACGCCATCGTGGGCGCGGCGGTGGCCATGCACCCCGGGGCCGGCGCCGCGTTCCATCGCATGGCGATCCACGCCTTCGCGCGCCGGCAGTGCCGGCTGGAAGTGCCTGCGCCCGGCGGCGGCGCCGCAAAGCCGAAAGGCGCGATTGCGGATTTCCTGTTCCGCTTGCCGGCCGGGGACCTGCGCGGCTGGCTTGCGGAGACCGATGAACCGGTGACCGGTCGCCGTCCCTTCGACGAGGATTCCATCGTGGACAGTTGCCGGGTGGATCGGGACGAGATTCGCTGGGGCGGCGGATTCCGCGCGAACCGGCCCATCGAAGTGCTCGTGGCGATGACCAAGGCCATGCACTACCGCGCACTGCCACCCGCGGGCGGCCGTTGGATCTTCACCAAACTCGAATTGGAACGCGGATTCCGCGATGCCGACGGTGACGACCTGCGCGTCGCCCTGCGCCACAATTTCCAGAATCGCCTGACCCGCTCCGAAATCGGATCCGGAGGCATCCCCATTGGCCAGATCTACTTCTCCCTGGTGACATCATGATCGGAATCGCAGGCGTTGGCACCTACCTACCGCCGGGTCGGGAGTCGAACTTCGACAAGCAGGAAAAGTTTCAGATCGACCCTCCCTTCATCCGGGAAAAACTGGGTGTCGAGACGGTGGCCCGGATGGGACAGGGCCAGGACTCGTCCGACATGTGCGTCGAGGCCTTCAAGGCGCTGCAGGCGCGGCGTCCCGTCGATCCGGCAACCATCGATTGCGTCGTCGTCTGTACCCAGAATCCCGACGGGAACGGCATTCCGCACACCTCGGCCGTCGTGCATGGCAAGCTGGGCCTGCCGGAACGCTGCGCGGCTTTCGACATCTCGCTCGGCTGCTCCGGCTACGTCTATGCCTTGTCCGTGGTGAAGGCCTTCATGGAGGCCCAGGGCCTGCGCAACGGCCTCCTGTTCACCGCCGACCCCTACTCGAAGATCCTCGACCACGAGGACAAGAATACGGTGCTGCTGTTCGGCGACGCGGCGACCGCGACCCACCTGAGGGCGCCCGCAGGCGACGAACGTCTATGGACGCCGGTCTGTTTCGCCTTCGGCACGCGCGGAAAGGACGGGGCGGCCCTGTGCAATTCGGGCGGCCGGCTGGCCATGAACGGGAGGGCCGTGTTCGCCTTCTCGGCCACCACCGTTCCGCCCCAGGTCCGGGACCTGCTGGCCGGTGCCGCGATCGAGGCCTCGCAGGTGGATCTCTTCCTATTCCATCAGGGCAGCCGCTACATCGTCGATACGCTGGTGCAGCGTCTCGGACTGCCCCCGGAAAAGGTGCCTTTCGAAATCTTTCAGTATGGAAACACGGTGTCGTCCTCGATTCCCCTCCTGCTGGCGGTCCACATGGACGATCCCGGCGTCGCCCGCATGTTGATGTCGGGGTTCGGCGTCGGTTTGTCCTGGGCCAGTTGCCTGCTCGAGCGACGCGGAGCGACCCAGGAGGATCAACCATGAATGCCATCGAAGCCGCCATCGCGAATTGGACAAAGCAGCGGATCGGACTTTTCATCGCGGACCTTCTTCTACTGAC
>DAOLKI010000290.1:0-4059 GCA_035331665.1 Rhodocyclaceae bacterium | reverse complement strand
CCTCGAGCGCGGCCCCGAGCCTCGCCACCAGGTCGCGCGGGGCGTCGGGCGAGTCGCAGGGCACGGTGACGAGCAGCGGGGTCGTGCAGGCGGCGAGTCCGGCCTGCAGGCCGGCGAGGGGACCGGCAAATCCCGCGACGGCATCGGCGAGCACTGGAAAGCCGAAGGCGGCGTAGGCCTCGCCATTCCGGTTGGCATTGACCATCAGGGTCCCCACCTGCGGCCGCAGGCGTTCGATGGCCGCGGCGACCAGGGCCCGGCCCGCGTAATCCAGGAGCCCCTTGTCGGCGCCGCCCATGCGACGCCCGAGGCCGCCGGCCAGGACCAGTCCCGTGACGCCTGCCGCGGCCGGCCCGCTCACGGGATTTCCCTCCCCCCGCCCCCCGCCCGCGGGGAGGGGGTGACGGCGGTTCGCCGCTGCGCGGCTCCATGATCCTGGCTGCGCCCCTCCGGTCGGCCGGGCGGGGCGCCGGAGATTCCCGGCGCATATCGTCCCCGTCCGTCGGCAAAGCGCACGGCTTCAGCCCCCGATGTAGGACATCTCGATGCGCCGGCCCGGCGTGTCGGACCGTGCCGTGGCGGCGGCGCGGATCTCCGAATAACGGTCGGCGCGGCCCCGCCAGATGCCCGCGATGGCGGCGCTCAGGTCCGCGTCGCTGGCACCGGCGCGCAGCAGGGCGCGCAGGTCGTGGCCGGACTCGGCGAACAGGCAGGTGTAGAGCTTGCCCTCCGTGGAGAGCCGTATGCGCGTGCAGGTGGAACAGAAGGCCTGGGTCACCGAGGAAATTACGCCGATCTCCCCCGAGCCATCGCGGAAGCGCCAGCGCTCGGCCACTTCGCCCGGGTAGTTCGGGTCGATGGGTTCGAGGGGAAATTCCGCGTCGATCAACCCGACGACCTCCGCGGACGGCACCACGTCGTCCAGGCGCCAGCCGTTGGAGTTGCCCACGTCCATGTACTCGATGAAGCGCAGGATGTGGCCGCTGCCCTTGAAGCGCCGGACCATCGGGAGGATGGACGACTCGTTGGTGCCGCGCTTCACCACCATGTTGATCTTCACCGGCGCGAGCCCGGCCTCGGCGGCCGCGTCGATGCCCGCGAGCACCTGGCCGACGGGGAAACCCACGTCGTTCATGGCCTGGAAGGTCTCGTCGTCGAGGGCGTCCAGGCTCACCGTCACCCGGTGCAGGCCCGCCGCCTTCAGGTCCCGCGCCTTGCGTCCGAGCAGTGACCCGTTCGTGGTCAGGGTCAGTTCCAGGCCCGGGATGGCGGCCAGCTGTTCGATCAGGTTTTCCACGTAGCGGCGCAGCAGCGGCTCGCCGCCGGTCAGGCGGATCTTCTCCACCCCGTGGGCGACGAAGACCCGGGCGACGCGCACGATCTCCTCGAAGCTGAGCAGCTGTTGCCGTTGCAGGAAAGGGTAGTTGCGCCCGAAGACCGTCTTCGGCATGCAGTAGGTGCAGCGGAAGTTGCACCGGTCGGTGATGGAGATGCGCAGGTCGCGCACCCGGCGGCCCAGGGCATCGCCCAGGTTCCCCGTCGCCGGCCCGGCGTCGGCCGGAATGGCCGGTACGGGATTGGCACGGCTGTCGACGATGGGTATGAAGCGTTCGCTCATGGCTGCAGGCGGATACCGGGACCCGAATTATGGTGCCGGGACGCGCACCCGGCAAGGGCGCCGGCATCGTCGCGCGCCGGTCGCGAGCCCTCCCTGGCGCAGGGGTTTTCGCGCCGGGTCATTCGCCGGCACGCTCCTTCCGCCGGCCGGCGGGCCGGGCCGCGGACAACGGCACCCGGGCCACGGGAACATCTTTCACGGCCACGAGGCGGTCCAGCACGCCGTAGAGATCGCGCACCAGTTCCGGACCCAACGCGTCTTCGAGCAGCCGGTACTGTTCCGTGACCAGCGGCGCCATGCGCTTGACCAGGGCCTTGCCCTTGGCGGTCGGGGAAACCAGCAGGCGGCGCTGGTCGCTGTCCACCTTGCGTCGGGCGACGAGGCCGGTCTCCTCCATGCGGGCGAGGACCCCGGTCAGGCTGGGGCTGAGGATCTGGCAGATCTCGCACAACTGGCGCGGCTCCAGTTCGCCCAGTTCGCAGAGCGCCCGCAGGATGCGCCATTGCTGTTCCGTGACGCCGGCATGGTTGAGCAGCGGCCGGAAATGGGAGATCACGGCCTCCCGCGCCTGCAGCAGCAGCAGGGGGAGGTTGCGGGGCATGCGGGCTTCGTTCATGGTGGTCTTTCCTCCCCCGGCTCCCGCGCGGGGAGGGGGTGATGGTGGTTCGCCGCCACGCGGCCGGAGGCGTTCGGCGGCACCCGCGCGCGACCCGCCGGGCCGGTCGCCGGCGCATCGCCGTGGCCCGGCGATTCTAACCGCCCGCCGCCGGCGCGCCCTTGACACGCTAACATGTTAGTGTTTTACTCCGCGGCACCTGCCTAAGCCGGCCCAGCCGGAACCAAACAGTTGAGGCTTCGATTGACCCCTTTGTCTCTTGCCCGGAAAAGCGAATTGAAGGCCCGCCCCTCCCGTCCGCCCACGGTCGGTCTTGCACGACCGACCGGCTCCGGCGGCGCGGAGCAGTGCTCCGCGAAACCCCGCCTCCGCCCCCTCACGGGGAGGCGACTGGTTGGCTCGCTTCGCTCGAAATTCTTCGCAGGATTGGTCATGACTTCGCCGCTTAGGGACTAACGTCCCCGGACCGGGGCTCTCCATGCAAGCAAGCGTCGCGCTGCCGGGCAGCGCATCGACCGTGGCCGGTACGGCCGCCCCCGACGGAAGCATCGTCGTGGGCGGGCGCGCCCTGCCGCCGGCGGGTTTCGAATGGCGGCTCCCCGTCACCGGCGCGGTCTATGGCGTGATCCTCAACGACCGGCCCTCCTGGGAGGCCTTCGGCCCCGCGATGGCGGAGCCGCCCCACGAGTCCCCGCCGCGCGCCCCCGTCCTGTTCATCAAGCCACGCAATACGCACGCGATCCACGGGGCCGCGGTGGCCCTGCCGGAAGGCGCGCGGGAACTGGACATCGGCGCCCAGTTGGGCATCCTGTTCGCCCGCACGACGACGCGCGTCCGCGAGGCCGACGCCATGGCCGGCGTCGCCGGCTATCTCCCCGTCATCGACCTGTCCGTGCCCCACGCCAGCATCCTCCGCCCGGCGATCCGGGAGAAATGCTTCGACGGCGCCTGCCCCATCGGGAGCGTCGTGGTGTCGCCGGAAGAGGCGGGCACGGCGGGCCGGCTGGTGCTGCGCACCTTCGTCGACGCGGCGCTCGCCGCCGAGCGCCGCCTCGACGACCTGCTGCGGCCTCTCCCCCGCCTGATCGCCGATGTCACGGAGTTCATGAGCCTGCTCCCCGGCGACCTGCTGCTGGCCGGCGCCCCCCTGGCGCTGCCCCGGGCGGGTGCCGGGTCCCGGATTGCCGTGGAAATCGCCAACGACCGGGGGCCGCTCACCCGGGTCGAATGCACCCTCGCGGAGGTCCGGGCGTGACCATGCGCCGGCCCGCCGCCATGGCCGCACGCGCGGGGATCGACGCGCCCCGGATGTGCCGCCCTGCGCGGCCTCCCCGCCGCGCGGCGACGGGGCGCGAAACATGAACCGCACGGAAGCCCTCCAACCACGCAGGCGGCGAGGAAAATCGGGCCCGTACCGGGGTCGCGGCACCCGCCCGATGCATGGCGCGAACGCCGGGCACGAGGCCTTGATGTGCTGCATTTCTCCGCGTCTCCGTGCCTCTGTGGCGAGGTTTTCCGGATGAAACGCGCCCGCATCGCCTGCGACGGCGCCATCCGCGAAGCGGTGCAGGACGGCGGCCGCCTGCGCCTCCCCGACGGCCGCCGGGTGGGGGAGCACGAGGTGGTCTGGCTGCCGCCCGTGGACCCCGGGACGGCCTTCGCCCTGGGCCTCAACTACGCGGACCACGCGAAGGAACTGGCCTTCAAGGCCCCGGACAAGCCCCTGGTCTTCCTGAAGGGCCGCAACACCTTCACCGGCCACCGGGCGCGGACCCGCCGGCCGGCCGACGCGGCCTTCATGCATTACGAATGCGAGCTGGCGGTG
>DAOLKI010000289.1:0-4062 GCA_035331665.1 Rhodocyclaceae bacterium | reverse complement strand
TGGTGCCGGGAGAGGGACTCGAACCCTCACAGTGTCGCCACCGGCGGATTTTGAGTCCGCTGCGTCTACCGATTCCGCCATCCCGGCAGGGAGGCCGCACACCGTAGAATGGTGCGGCCGGCGCGAAGGCGCGCATTATCCGACAAATCCCCCATGCCGACAACAAACCTGGACCCGCAGGCCGTCGAGTTCCTGCGCCGGCTGGAAAGACCCGGCGCCACGCCTTATCACCTGCTGCCCGTCGAGGCACAGAGGACCGCAACCGAGAAGATGACGATCGCGTTCCGCCCGCCCGCCCCCGAGGTGGCCGCCGCGGAGGAGGGCCGCATGTCGCGACCGGCGGAATTGGGCGGCAGCCTCCCCTACCGCCTATACCGGCCCAGGGAGAGCGATTTCACCGAGCGTTTGCCGGCGCTCGTCTGGTACCACGGTGGCGGCTGGACGGTGGGGAGCATTGCGATCTACGACGTGCTGTGCCGGCAATTGGCCAATCTTTCCGGCTGTGCCGTGGTCTCGGTGGGTTACAGGCTGGCGCCGGAGCATCCGTTCCCCGCCGCGCCGCACGACGCGCTGTTCGCCTTCGACTGGGCACACGAGCATGCGCCGAGGCTGGGCATCGACGGCGGCCGCCTCGCCGTCGGCGGCGATTCGGCCGGGGGAAACCTGGCCGCCGTGACAGCCCTGGCCTGCCGGGACCGCGGCGGTGCCGCGCCGGCCTTCCAGTTGCTCGTCTATCCCTGCACCGACCAGCGGGGCATCAGCGCCTCCCATCGGCTTTACGCCGACGGTTTCCTGCTGACCCAGGATACGCTGGCCGCATTCCGCGCCAACTACCTGCCCGACGCGCGCGATCACACGGATTGGCGGGCGTCCCCGCTGCTCGCGCGCAGCCTGGCCGGGCTGCCGCCGGCGCTGGTGCTGACCGCCGGCCACGATCCGCTGGTGGAAGACTGCCGCGCGTATGCGGAAAGATTGCGTGCGGAGGGGGTGAAGGTCGTCTATTCGGAATACGCGGGCCAGATTCACAGCTTCTTCGTGCTCGGCGGCGTCATCGAGGCCGCCAATCGCGCCGTGCGGGAGGCCGCCGCCGCGCTGGCTCAGGCGCTCTTCTGAAACCGGCCGCGCAGGACGCTGCCGGCGGTCGCCAGCAGGAACAGGACCAGGGCGAGGGCGTTTCCCGCGCCGCCCAGCGCGCGCCATTCATGATTTCCCGCCAGGTCTCCCGCGACCCGGACGGCGAGGGTCAGATGCAGCAGCGCCAGGTGGCCATAGAAGACGGCCGAGTAGGGGACCGGCGTGCGCAACACCGCCGGGAAGATGATCGGGGCATGGCCGAAGACCATCGCGAAGACGAAGCCCAGCATCGCGGCATGCAGGGCCGCGTCGTACGCCAGTCCGCCGGGATCGGCGAAAGGCAGCAGGACCCCGGAGACGGCGAGCCACAGGTAACCCCCCATCAGGCTGACGGCCACGTATCGGGTGAGGCCCCGCGCGCGCAGGTTGCGACGGGCGATGTCCTGCCGGGCGAGCCACAGCGCGAGCAGGAGCGACCCGGCGCCGAGGGCTGCCGTGCCCGCCCGCCACTGGACCGGCAGCAGCACGGCGCCTGCCAGCACGAGCAGGACGGGTACCGGCAATAGGCGGGCGGCGGCGGCGGAGGGCGGCAGCAGGCGCGACATCTCCTGCCGCTCCCCCGCGATCGTCAGGACCAGGAACGCGAGCCAACCACCGGCCATGGCCGACGCGGGCAGACCGCAAATCCAGCCCACGTCGGCCGCGCAGGCTGCTGCCGCACCGAACAGCGGCGGCAGCAGCCAGGGGACCCGTTGGCGACGATGGAAGGTCCAGGCCAGGATCGCAAGCACCGCGGCGCCCACGGTCATCAAGGCGCCGGCCAGGGTTGTGGATGCCCCGGCCAGCAGCAGCATGCCGCCGACACCCGAGCACAGGGGCGAGAGATACGCCGCCATCCGGCCGGCGGCGACGGCACGCTCCAGTCCGATCACCGTGCCGAAGAAGGCCGCCACCATCAGCGGTCCATGGTGCGCCAGCGCGGGGTCCATCGGCAGGGCCGCCGGCAGGGGCGGGTTCAGCCCCAGCCGGGCCAGCCCCCCCAGGATGGCAAGGATCAGGGCCGCAAAACCGAGGACGAGCAGGGGCACCCGGGCGGCGGGCGGCAGGTCCCGGGGGGCCGGTCCGGCATCACCAGCCAAGGTGCTTCTTCGCCTGCTCCGACATGCGGCCGGGCGTCCAGGGGGGATCCCAGACCAGGTCGACGCGCACGGTGGTCGCGGCGGGGAGGATCGCCTGGGCGGCCGCCCGGGCCTCGTCGGCGATCAGGCTGCCCGTCGGACAAGCCGGCGACGTCATGGTCATGGCAATGCGACAGGCATCCCCATCGAGCCGGATGTCATAGACCAGTCCCAGGTCCACGATGTTGACCCCGATTTCCGGGTCGGCGATTCCCGCCAGGGCCCGCCGGATGGCCTCCACCTGCGTCTCGCTCACGGATGGAACCAGGACAGCCGTTGGTGCAGCGAGACGACGGAACCGACCACGATCAGCGCGGGCGGCGCGAAGTGGGCCGCCGCCGCTTGCGCAGGCAGGGTCTCAAGCGTTGCCGCCA
Organism: Rhodocyclaceae bacterium; assembly: GCA_035331665.1. Classification (GTDB taxonomy): domain Bacteria; phylum Pseudomonadota; class Gammaproteobacteria; order Burkholderiales; family Rhodocyclaceae; genus JAEUNJ01. Next base: position 1,436 of record DAOLKI010000289.1, on the reverse strand, counting down.
GCACCTTCTGGTCGGGCCGGGTCGCATTGCGGACCAGCGCTGCCGGGGTGTCTGCCGGCATGCCTTGGGCCGTCAGCCGTTCGCAGATCGCCGGCAGGGCACCGACCCCCATGTAGATCACCAGGGTCTGGTGGGGGCGAGCCAGGGCTGGCCAGTCCAGGTTCACCGTGCCGTCCTTCAAATGGCCGGTCACGAACACGCAGGACTGGGCGTGGTCCCGGTGGGTGAGCGGAATGCCGGCGTAAGCCGCCATGCCGGAGGCGGCCGTGATCCCGGGCACCACCTCGAAGCCTATGCCGCTCGCCACCAGTTCCTCGATTTCCTCGCCGCCGCGCCCGAAAATGAATGGATCGCCTCCCTTCAGCCGGACGATGGTGGCGTGACGGGCGGCCAGCCGGACCAGCAAGGCGTTGATTTCCTCCTGGGGCAGGGTGTGGTTGCCCGCTTCCTTTCCCGCGTAGATTCGCTCGGCGGTGGGGGAGGCCATGTCCAGGATGTCGGGACCGACCAGATGGTCATAGACGAGGGCGTCGGCGGCGCGGATCAGGCGGGCGGCTTTCAGGGTCAGCAATTCCGGGTCGCCAGGTCCGGCGCCGACCAGGTAAACGGTGCTCATGGGCGCGAATGGTGACCGGGGCGCCACCTGCCCGTCAACCCGGACTTTTGGACTCCGTTTGACATCCGTCAAGAAAATCGGGCGTCGGGAAGCAGAATCTGCCGGGCATCGGGCGTCAGGCGGCGGTCAGCCCTTGCGCCGGGGAGTTTGGAAGTCTGGAATCCATCAACTGTGGAGAGGGGAAACTTAATGAAACGCGACCAATACCTGCAAGTCCTGCGCCTGGCTGCCCTGCCGCTGGCCATGGGAGCCCTGTTCGGCACCGCTTCCGCCCAGGATGCGGCAACCGCGCCGACCCTGACGCCGGACGAGAAGGCGGCGGCCAAGAAGATCTACTTCGAGCGTTGCGCCGGTTGCCACGGCGTGCTGCGCAAGGGTGCCACGGGCAAGAACCTGGAACCCCACTGGACGAAGAAACTCCCCGACGGCTCGACCCAGGAGGGCGGCACCCTCAAGCTGGGCCAGAACCGCCTCGAGAAGATCATCGCCTACGGCACCGAGGGCGGGATGGTCAACTTCGACGACATCCTGACCAAGGACGAACTCGCCCTGATGGCCAAGTACATCCAGACGACGCCGGACGTGCCGCCCGAGTACAGCTTCAAGGAAACCACCGACTCCTGGAAGGTGATGGTGCCGGTCGACCAGCGTCCGAAGAAGCAGATGAACAACTTCAACCTGAAGAACATGTTCTCCGTGACGCTTCGGGATACGGGCGAAGTCGCGCTGATCGACGGCGACACGAAGGAGATCCGCAGCATCGTCAAGACCGGCTACGCGGTGCACATCTCGCGCCTGTCGGCCTCGGGCCGCTACGTCT
>DAOLKI010000288.1:0-4077 GCA_035331665.1 Rhodocyclaceae bacterium | reverse complement strand
GCCTGGCGGATCGCCCGGGACGGCGTCGCCATTCTGATGGACGTTTCCGGCCATTTCGAGCACAGCCGGCCCGAGATCTTCGCCCTCAGGCCGGCCCCGCTGAACGTGTCCTACCTCGGCATGCCCGCATCGCTGGGCCTCGGGATCGTGGATTACCGGATCAGCGACCGGATCTGCACGCCGGACGGCCTTCTCCCTGCGTGGCCGGAAGCCCTGATCCGTGTTCCGGCCACTCATTTCATCTACAACGACCGCGAACCGGTCGCCGAAGAGCCCCAGCGGCGCAGCGACTGGGGACTGCCGGAGACGGCCGTCGTCTTCTGCTGCTTCAATTCGGCCGCCAAGTACGACCCGGACAGCTTTGCCGCCTGGATGTCCATCCTGGCGCAGGTACCGGCCGGCGTCCTGTGGCTGCTCGATCCCGGCGAGCCGGCCCGCGGGAGGCTCGTCGCGGCTGCCGGCAGGACCGGCATTGCGCCGGACAGGCTGGTCTTCGCGGCCCGGATTCCGCGTGCCCGGCACTTGGCCCGCCTGCGTTGCGCGGACCTCTTCCTCGACACTTTCCGCTACGGTGCCCACACCACCGCCGCCGACGCCCTGTGGGCCGGCCTCCCGGTGCTTACCCGCACCGGACAGACCATGGCGTCCCGCCTGGGGAGCAGCATCGTCGCGGCAGCGGGTACGCCCGAGTTGGCAACCCCGGACGCGGCCGGTTTCGTGGCCCTGGCCTGCCGCCTGGCCGAGGACGGACCGGCCCGCCAGGCCGTCGGCGAACGCCTGGCGCCGCGGCAAGGCCCCCTGTTCGACACGGTCGGCCGGGTCCGGGACTTGGACCAGGCCCTGGTGTTGGCCTGGGACCGGCACAGGCGGGGCCATCCCCCCGCCTCCTTCGACCTGGAATCTCCATGACTCTGCCGCCATCCATTGCGTTCATCGTCACCTGCATGGGTCGGCTCACCCATCTGCGGGAATCGCTACCCCGCCTCGCCACCCAGCCGGCCAGCGAATGCATACTCGTGGACTTTTCCTGCCCGGAAGGCTGCGGCGCCTGGGCGGAAACGCACCACCCCGCGGTGCGGGTCGTGCGCGTCCCCGGACAGGAACATTTCAATCTCGCACGGGCCAGAAATGCAGGCGCCGGATCCGCCGGGGCGCCATGGCTCTGCTTCGTCGATGCAGACGTGCTGGTGGCGCCCCGGTTCGCCCAAGCCCTGCAACCCCTGCTCCGGGACCGCCGGGTGCTGCGCGCCTCACCGCTCGAACCCGAACTGTGGGGCACCCACGTGGTTGCCAGGGCGGATTTTTGGCGCGTGGGCGGCTACGACGAATGCTTCGAAGGGTGGGGCGGCGAAGACGTCGATTTCTTCGCGCGGCTGGCGGATGCGGGATGTACTTCAAGCGCCTTTCCCGCCTGGCTGCTGCAACCCATCCACCATGGCGAGGAGGACCGCACGCGTTTCCATGCGGAGAAGGACCGCGAGGTCAACCGTCGCGTCAACACCATCTACCGGCATGCCAAACAGGACATGGCCCGGCTCAGCGGCGCCTATCTGTCCGATGAGGTGCGCCGCGCCCTGCGCCGGGAGGCGGCGCGGGCCGCGTCGCGCCTGCCGGGCAGCCTTTCCGTGGGACTCGGGCGACGATTGTTGACCGAGGACCTGGCGATGGACGTTCGCCTGCATTACACGTTGTCGGAGCGCGCCCCGGCCCCCGTCATCCCCCAGCCCGAGGTCACGCCCGCCCCGATGCCGATCATCGTCGGGACCGGTGAATGCGGGTCCACGATGCTGCGGCTCATGCTGGACCGGCACCCGGACCTGGCAATGGCGGCCGACACCTTCTTCATTCCCGACTTCATGCAGATCTGGGACGACGTGCCCCAGCCCGTGGGCCCGTTGCTCGGGCGGTTGTTCTCCGACCCCGCATGGCCGGCCTACCAGGTCGATGCGGAGTCGCTGGCGGCCTGCGTGCGCCAGACGGGCATCGCCGACCCGGCGAACCTGTTGCGGGCGTTCTACCAAGCCCATGCGACGAGCCTCGGCAAGCCCCGTTGGGGCGACCGCAGCCTCGATCATCTGGCGCGGATGATTCCCCTGGCGGAATGGTTTCCCGAGGTTCGCTTCGTGCATGTCGTGCGGGATCCACGGGACGTGGCCGCCGCCGCGCGCGCGCTGGCCGCAAATCCGCCCTCGGCTGCGGACACCGCCGCCCGATGGGCCGCGACGGTGGGTACCGCCCATGCCTACAACCCGGGCGCCAGCCGCCTCATGGAAATCCGTTTCGAGGATCTTGTGCGCGAACCGGAAACGATCCTGCGCCGGGTCTGCGCCTTCCTGGACCTCCCTTGGCACCCGGCATTGCTCGAGTGGGACCGGGTGGCACCCGTGCGCATCGCCGAGACCGAGCCGCTGGCGAGCCGCGGCGGCCCACCCGCCGCGCTGCTTCGCCGTCAGTACCGCCGCGCCGCTGCGGCCCCCGATCCGACGGAAATCGGCCTCTGGCGCCGGACGCTCACGCCAGGGGAAGCCGACGAGGTGCGAATGTTGGCCGGACCGTTGATGGATGCGCTGGGATACGTCGACTGACGATGGTCACCCGCGGTCATCCGCGGACCAGGGTCACGAAGGCATAGCCCAGGCCTTCCGCGGTCCGGTGGGTCTCCCGGGCGACTTCCCGCCATTGATGCCGGTCGAAGGGCGGGAAACACGCATCGCCGGCGAAATCGGCGTCGATCTCGGTCAGTTCCAGCCGGTCCACGAACGGCAGGGCCTGCGCGTAGAGCATGGCTCCACCGATGACGTAAGCATCACTCCCGGCCGCCGCCAGTGCCTCGGCGAGCGTGCCGACGACCGTGACCCCGTCGGCCCGATATCCCGGGTTCCGGCTGACGACCACGTGCCGCCGGCCCGGGAGCGGCCGGCCGAGGGATTCCCAGGTCTTGCGACCCATGATGATCGCGTGGCCCATCGTAAGGGCCTTGAAACGACGCAGGTCCTCGGGAAGTCGCCAGGGCAGGGCATTGTCGCGCCCGATGGTGCCATTGCGGGCCACGGCTGCGATCAGGGCCGTCATCGTCCGTCCCGACCGCCCAGGGCGGCCGCGTAGACCTCCCCATAACGGTACGCCGGGCCCGCCCAACTGTAGTCCGCGGCCATGCCGTTGGCCTGGATTCGCCGCCAGGACGGGGGGTCTTTCCATGCCGCGACGGCCCGGCGGATCGTTTCGGCGAGGGCCTCCCCCGTCGCCGGGCCGAAGACGAAACCGTTGGCGCCGCGGGCTTCGTCCCCGGGCGCCCCATAGTCCCGCACGGTATCCGCGAGCCCGCCGGTCGCCCTTACCAACGGGAGCGTCCCGTAACGCAGGCTGTACATCTGGTTCAAGCCGCAGGGTTCGAAGCGGGAGGGAATCATGAAGACGTCGGACCCCGCCTCGATGCGGTGGGCCAGTCCCTCGTCGAAACCGATCCGCGCGGCGATCCGCCCCGGATTGCGGGCGGCCATGGCGCGCAACGCGCCCTCGAGGCCCGACTCGCCGCTGCCGAGCACGGCCAGCTGCGCCGGCAGTTCGGCGAACAACCGCTCCAGCCCGGGCAGCAGGTCCAGGCCCTTCTGGTAGGTCAACCGGCTCACGACGGCGAAGAGCGGCAGGTCCTCGCGTTCCTCCAGCCCCATTTCCGCTTGCACCGCGGCCTTGCACGTCGCCTTGCCCTCGGGCGCGGCCGCCGAAAAATGGGCCGGCAACAACGGATCGTCCACCGGGTTCCAGACCGTCGCATCGATGCCATTCAGGATGCCCGAAAGTCGATCGGCCCGATGACGAAGCAGGCCGGCCAGGCCCATGCCTTCGGCATCCGTCGAGATTTCCCGTGCGTAGGTCGGGCTGACGGTGGTGATGCGGTCCGCGAACTGGAGTCCCGCCTTCAGGAAGGAAAGCAGGCCATGGTATTCCAACCCGTCCATGCGCCAGAGGTGGTCCGGAAGACCCAGGGGCGCCAGCATTTCGCGGCCGAACACGCCCTGAAAGGCCAGGTTATGGACCGTCATCACCGATCGTGCCGCCGCGTCGGGGCGCTCGGAC
>DAOLKI010000287.1:0-4088 GCA_035331665.1 Rhodocyclaceae bacterium | reverse complement strand
CCTGCAAGACGGCGAGCCTCTTCTACGGGGCCTGCTTCGTGGTCATGGGCTGGGGGCTCGTGGTCGCGAAGCATGCGCCGTAGAAGAGGCTCATGCTTCGTGGTCATGGGCTGGGGGCTCGTGGTCGCCTTCAAGCATGCGGTGCAGCTGATCACCGCCGTCACGACGGGATTCTTCCTGGTCGGCCCCTTCTTCGCCATCGGCCTCTACGAGCTGTCGCGCCGCCGCGAACGCAAGCTGCCGCCGGAACTTGCGCCGACGCTGGCGGTTTGGAAGGCGAATGCCGCCGCCATCGGCATCTATTCGCTGGTGCTCATCGTCCTCTACCTGCTCTGGGCGCGGGCGTCGATGGTCACCTTCGCCCTCTTCTATACCGGCGGCATGCCCACCGTGGAGACCTTCATCGCCGAGGTGGCGCGCTTCGAGAACCTGGAGTTCCTGTTCGCCTACTTCGTCGTGGGGGGCATCTTCGCGTTGCTGGTATTCGCGTTCAGCGTGGTCTCCATCCCGCTGATGCTGGACCGGGGCCAGGACACCGTGACGGCCATGATCGCCAGCTTCCTCGCGCTGGTGCGCAACCCCGGCGCCATGGTGGTCTGGGCGATCATGATCTTCGTGCTCGCCGCCGTCGGCATCGCCACCGCCTTCATGGGACTCGCCATCACCGGTCCGCTGCTCGGGCATGCCACCTGGCACGCCTACCGCGAACTGATCGCGCCGGCGCAGTAGCCCGGCCGCACGCCCGGCGCCACCGCGCGCGGGATCCCGCATCCCGCATGGCGTGAAGGCGACGGTGCCCGGGATGCCGACCGGCGATGCGCCCGCCCGGCCGGCGATGCGCGCACCCGGCCGCCGGTTCTCCTCAGGCCGCCGCGCGCAGGGCCTCGCCGGAGGGCAGGGTGAACTCGACCCCCGCCTCGGCAACGGCGAAGTCCCCCCCCATGCCCGCCACGCGCCGGGCCGCCAGGTCCACCCGCGGGTCTTCGCCGGACGCCGTCACGGGCCAGGCCGCGCCGGCGCATTCCACGGTCACGCTCATGCGCACGGCACCGTCCGCGGCCCGCGCGGCCACCACGAGGGTCATGGCGTCGCCGTCGCCGCGCACCGCCTTCTCGGCGCAGACCTGCATCAGGTTCATCAGGATCTCGTTCAGGTGGTCCGGCACCAGGGTCACCGGCGGCACCCCGTCGCCGAGCCGGGACTCGAAACGCAGGCGGTGGAACTGGCGGTCGAAGCTCATGAAATCGCAGACGGCCGCGGCCATGGGCCCGACTTCGACCCGTTCGGCGCCGCCGCTGCGCGCCGTGGCGAAGTCGGCGATCCGCCGCGTCATCAGGGCGATGCGCCCGGTCTCCGACAGGATGGCCCGGGGCTGGCAGACCGCGCATTTCCCTTTCAACTGCTCGTCGGCCATGATCTCCGCCATGCCGGAGATGACGGCGAGCGGGTTGCCGACCTCGTGGGAGACGTTGGCCGCCATGGTGGCCAGGGCCTGCATCTTTTCCCTGTGCCACAGTTCCTCCCGGCGCGTCGCCTGGTCCCGGGCCCGGGCCTGGGCATCGATGATGCGCTGCCCATAGCGCACCAGCAGCACGGTGACGCCATAGAGCAGCACCAGGAGGCCACCCATGGTGAGCAACAGGCGATCGGACCCGGCGCGCACCTGCATGGCATTCTCCCGCGCCGCCTTCTCGACCCGCGTCTGGTTGGCGGCGGCCAATGCCTCGACGCGGGCGGTGGTGGCCCGGTTGCGCTCCAGGAAGGGCGTCACGTCGGAATAGATCTCGAAGACCCCCACGACCTCGGTGCCCGAAGGCGAGAAGACGGGCAGGTAGCTCGAGATCAGGTCCCGGTTCTCGACGACGCCCTCGAAGGCACTGAACTTGTCCCGGTGGGTCAGTTCGCTGGCCGGACGGCCGGACACGGCGGTGCGCCATCCCTCGTTGCCGGCCTTGTCCTCGCCGATCTGCTTGTGCTCCGACGAGTAGACCGTGACGCCGCGCAGGTCGAAGACCTTGATCTTGAACACCGTGGTCTTCTGCATCATCGCGTAGGCGCGTCGGTCCAGGGTTGCAAAGCCCGGCAGCGCCATGATCCTTTGCCCCACGCCGGCGAAACAGGCCTTGGCCGCGACCGCATCCTCCCCGGTCGGCGCCCGGCAGTGGTCCACGGGGATCTGCCGCACCCGCGCGACCAGGGGGGCGAAATCGGAATCCCAGAGGACGTTGGCGAACAGGCGGGCGAGGTTCACATGCCCCGCCTCATGCACGGCGAGCAGGTTCTCGCGGGCGGCCGACTGCTGCTCGTGGCCGAATTCGGCCTGTACCTGGGCGAAGAAGGCGCCCTGGGTGCGCTGGACATCGGCGAAGAAGCGTTCCTCCTGGCGCTCCAGGACGTAGAGCACCAGGCCGGCAATGGCGAACGCCACGAGGCTCGCCCAGGTGAAGTAGCGCAGCAGGCGGAAACCGACCGGCGCCGCCTCCGGTGGCGCGGCCGGCTCGGGGAGGGCCATCCCGCGGGAAAGGTTCATGTCGTTCTCCGAGGACCGCCCGGCGGGGGCGATCCGTGTCATGGGTCGGTCGGCCGTCGGCGCGCAGTCGCGCGATCGCTTTCGGCCTCAAATATCGCGGTTTCGATTGCAGGAATCGTGCCACGAAAAGCCCTCACTGGGCAGCGGGAATTCACCGGATGGGCGACATTTCGTCGCGGGCGCCGCCACTCCGCCGCCGGGTACACCCGCCGGACCGCCGGGAAACGGTCGGGAAACCGCGGCGTCATCCGGCGCCGGGTTGACCCTGGTTCGCGGCCCGGAAAGCCGTCGGCGTCATGCCGGTGGCCCGCTTGAATACGCGGCAGAAATAGGCGGGGTCCTGGAAACCCAGTTCGTAGGCGAGCAGCGACACGGGAGCCGCGATGTAGACCAGGCGCCGGCGGGCCTCCAGCAGCAGCCGGTCCTGCACGAGATCGAAGGCCGAGCGGCCCGTCAGGCTCCTGCTGATCCGGTTCAGGCGGCTCTCCGTGACGCGCAGGGCTTCCGCGTAGCGCGGCACCGGCCAGTGTTCCCGGAAATGGGCCTCGACGAGTTGCCGGAATCGGGAGAAGAGCTCGCCGCGTTGCCGGTCCAGGCGGCGGACGTCCCCGGCGCCCGCCTGCACCAGCCGCGCCACCAGGACCAGAACGGCCCGGGCCAACCATTCGAGCATCAGGCCGCGGCCGGGCCGCACCCAACGGAATTCGGCAAGGATCTGCTCGAGCAGCCCGGCGATGCGGTCGGCATCGCCGGAGGCCGGATCGACGGCGAGCAGCCGCGGGTCCAGCGCCAGGTCCTCCATGAGGCTCTGGCCGGCCGCGTTGGCCCGGTCGAAGAGGCGTCCCTCGGCCACGGTCAGCACGTAGCCGCGCGTGCCGGGCTCGAACTGGAAGGCGTGCACCACCGTGGGGGGAATCACGATCACGCGCGGCCCGGGCCCCTCCTCCACCCGTTCGTCGAGGCGCACCCGCACCCGCCCCTCCAGCACGAAGACCACCTGGAACAGGCCCTTGTGGGCATGGCTGTCGATCTCCCACTCGTAGCGCTCGCTGCGGCTGCGGATGTCCTCCACGTGGATGAACTCGGCGTCGGCGACGGGCCCTTCCTCGCCATAGAGGGAAAAAGTCCGTATCCCCGATGCTGCGGCGCGGCGCGATTTCGGCGGCCCGGAGGGCCTGGAGCCGCGGGAAACACCCATTGATCGAGGATCTCCGGAAAATCGAAATTGTCAGAATAGTACAAGTCTTTCTTGCCATCGTCCATTCCGCCCGGGCCCCGATCCCTTTACGCTTCAACCATCGCCAACCGGCACCGGCCGCAGGCACCGAGGCCGCGAAACCGCAACCCAGGAGGAGCCCATGTTCAGTTTCGATCCCTATTCCCCGGCCGTCGATGCCGACCCGTTTCCCTACTACAAGACCCTGCGCGACGAGCATCCCTGCTTCTGGAGCAAGGAGGCCGGCATGTGGGTGCTGTCCCGTTACGCGGACATCGTGACGGCCCTGAACGACTGGCAGACCTTCTCGTCGGCCAAGGGCAACCTGATGACGGAACTGCC
>DAOLKI010000286.1:0-4090 GCA_035331665.1 Rhodocyclaceae bacterium | reverse complement strand
ATTACATCGTCCTGACCCGCATCGCCGACGGCCGCATCTTCGATGCCAACGAGGGCTTTGAGGAGATGAGCGGATGGAAGCGGGATGAGGCCATCGGCCGAACCTCCCTGGAGTTGAACCTGTGGGTGACGCCGGAGGATCGGAATCGCTTCGTCGGCACCATCCAGACGGAAGGGCGCGTGCGCAACATGGAGGTGCGGTACCGGAGAAAGAACGGCGATATCGGCACCGGATTGCTTTCGGCCACACGGATCGAGGTCTCCGGCGAGCCCTGCCTGGTCACCATCGTGCGCGACATCACGGACCGCAAGGAGGCGGAAGCCAAGCTCAAGGGCCTGGCGGACGAACTGGAGCAGCGGGTCGCCCGGCGCACGGAGGACCTGAGCCGGTCGAACGCCCAGTTGAGCGAAACGCTGGAGACCCTGCGCCGGGCCCAGGACGAACTGGTGCGCAGCGAAAAGCTCGCCTCGCTCGGCACCCTCGTGGCCGGCGTCGCCCACGAACTGAACACGCCGCTGGGCAACAGCCTGATGGTCGCAACGACCCTTGCGGAGAAGCACGACGAATTCCGCGCCCAGGCCGAATCGGGGCAGTTGCGACGCAGCGCACTGGGGGACTACGTCAAGCAGGGTGACGAGGCGTTGCGCATGCTGATCCGCAACCTGCACGTGGCGAGCGAACTGATCAGCCACTTCAAGCGCCTCGCCGTGGACCAGACGAGCACCCAGCGGCGGCGTTTCGACCTGCGTGAAATAGTCGAGGACGTGCTGCTCTCGGTCGGTCCCCAGTTCCGCAAGACCAGCCACCGGGTGGAGAATCTGGTCCCGGAGGGACTGGCCTTCGACAGCTACCCCGGCCCCCTCGGCCAGGTGCTCACCAACCTGTTGAGCAATGCGCTGACGCACGGCTTCGACGGCCAGCGGTCGCGCACCGTGACGCTGCGGGCCAAGCAGGCGGCCGATGCACGGGTCATCATCGAGGTGGAGGACGACGGCAGAGGCATCCCCACCGAAATCCAGGGACGCATCTTCGATCCCTTCTTCACGACGCGGATGGGCCGCGGCGGCAGCGGGCTGGGCCTGCACATCGTCTACACTCTCGTGACGCGCGTCCTGGGCGGTCGCATCGCCTTCGAAAGCCTGCCCGGCCGCGGTACCACCTTCCACATGATCCTGCCCCAGTCGGCCCCCGAAAGCCAGAAGGATGGCTCGCCATGATCGCGAAACCGGTCCACGGCGAGGAACTCTACGACTTTGCCGATGAGGCGCCGGCGCAGCCGGAGACACCGACGGGCCCGCCCTGGCAGATACTGATCGTGGACGACGACCGGCAGGTCCACGACGCGACGGTGTTCGCGCTGGCCGACGTGACGGTGCACGAGCGTCCGCTCGCCTTCCTCCACGCCTACAACGGCACCGAGGCGCGGCGGATCCTCGGCGCAACCCGCGACGTGGCCGTGATCCTGCTCGACGTGGTGATGGAGGAGGAGCACACGGGCCTGCGCATGGTCGAGGTGATCCGCGAGGAACTCGGCCTCGCCGAAACCCGCATCATCCTGAGGACCGGGCAGCCGGGCTATGCGCCGGAGCTGGATGCGATACGGGACTACGACATCAACGACTACCGGACCAAGTCCGAGCTGACCCGGACCCGGCTGGTCACCTCGCTGATCACGGCCATAAGGTCCTTCGAGCAGATCCGGACCATATCCCACGGCCGGCGCGGCCTGGAAAAGATCGTCCGCGCCGCCGCCGACCTCTTCGACCGCCGCGCGTTGGACTCCTTCGCCGACGGGGTGCTGATCCAGATCGCATCGCTGCTGGGCATCGGCCCGACCGGGATCGTCTGTGCCCAGCGGTCGCTTCCGATTGCAGGATCGGACCCGGGCGATTGCCACGTCATCAGCGGCGCCGGCCCCTACGCCGGCATCGCCAACCGGCCACTGACCGAACTGGGCGACCCCCGGGTTTGCGCGGCGATCGGCCGGTGCCTGGAGACGCGGACGAACCAGTTCGACGGTTCCGCCAATACGCTCCACGTGAGCTTCGATGGCCACGAAGCGGCCATCTTCGTGGACACGCCCGCCCCCCTGGAACCGCTGGACCGGCAACTGCTGGAGGTCTTTGCCGCCAACGTCTCGGTGGGTTTCGCCAACGTCGATCTTTTCGGCAAACTGGGCTACCTCGCCTACCACGACCCGCTCACGGGCCTGCCGAACCGGCGCGGTTTCCTGCGCGCCCTCGAGGATGCGGAACCGGGCGACACGACGGTCTGTCTGTTCGACATCGACCGGTTCTCGGACATCAACGACGCGCTGGGCAGCGACCTGGCCGATGCCTTCCTGGTCGGCGTCGCGACCCGGCTGCGGGCGAACCTGCCCCCCCCGGTCCGCATTGCGCGCGCCAGCGGCGATACCTTCGCCCTGGCCGGCCCTTCGTCGCACTTGTCGGGGGACGCGCTGCTCGATCTGATGCGGGAGCCGGTCGAGCTTCACGACGACTATCCGATCGTCTTCTCGGGCACGGTGGGCGTCGTGCATCTGCCGGAAGGCCTGCGGGATCCGAAGGAGGCCCTGCAGCAGGCGACCCTGGCCCTGAATCGGGCCAAGGACCAGGCGCGCGGCGAATACGTCGCCTACACGGAGCAGATGAGCCGCGAGTCGCGACGCAAGCTGGACATGCTCCAGGCATTGCGTGCGGCGATGCGCGGCAACGCGATGGCCCTCCACTACCAGCCCCAGGTGGAGGTGCATACCGGCCGGGTCGTGGGGGCGGAAGCCCTGCTCCGCTGGCGACGGGAGGATGGCGGCTACGTCCCGCCCGGCGAATTCATTCCGCTCGCCGAGCGTTCCGGCCTGATCGTCGAACTGGGCGCCTGGGTGATCGGCGAGGCGTGCCGCCAATTGCGCGCCTGGCGCGCGGCGGGGCTCGGCGACCTGCGCCTGGCGATCAACGTGTCGATGCCGCAGTTTCGGGCCGGGTCCTTCGTCGCCAGCCTGACGGAGGCCATCGCGGCGAACGCCCTGCCGCCGTCCTCGCTGGAGGTGGAAATCACCGAAGGCATGGTGATGGAAGACGTGGAATCAACGATCGGGACCCTCAGGGTGCTGAAGGACATCGGCGTCAGCATCGCCATCGACGACTTCGGAACCGGTTTCTCCTCCCTGGCCTACCTGCAGCGCCTGCCGGTGGACGTGATGAAGGTGGACCGGGCATTCGTGAGCGGCATCGGAGGGGGCGGCTCCGCCGAACGCATCGCCGAGATGATCGTCGCCCTCGGCCGGACCCTGAGCCTGCAAACCGTCGCCGAAGGCGTCGAAACGGCCGACCAGCTGAACATCGTGCGCCGGTGGGGCTGCCAGATCGTCCAGGGCTACTATCACGCGCCGCCGATGGCGCCCGAGGCCTTCGAGGCCTGGGTCAGGCGGCGGCGAACCGGCGGACCGGGCGCCTGAGCGCGCAGGCCGGCCGCAGCAGGCTCGCCCGCGTCAGTGCAGGGACGTCACGGGCTCCGGGGGAGCCGCCGCCGTTTCCCGGGCGTTGAGCAGTTCCAGCAGCCGGTTCAGGTTGCCCAGGGACGACAGGTGCAGGAACACGAGGCCCATGGCGCCGCTGCGGAACAGGTCGAGGACCTGGGCATCGCCGAGAGCGGTCAGCTTTTCCTCGTCGATGGCCAGGAAGCTGCCGATGTCGAACCGGTTGCCGGCCTGGGTCTCCACCCGCGCCGACAATTCCCGGAACAGGCCGCAGGCCTCCAGTTTGTCCACGAGCGCCTGGGTACGGGCGAATTCGGCCTGGAAGCTGCGCAGGAAGGCGAGAATCTCCTCCAGCCGCTGGGTCGGGCGGCCGTCCGCGCCGATGAGCAGGTCGCCGTGGTCCACGGAAAGCCCTTCGTAGTTCGCGTCTACACAGACCAGCAGTTCCTGCTGCGGCCCCTGCTCGGCCAGCACGAAGGGATAACGACGCACGAAGGCCGGCACGTAGCGGGCGTTCCAACGGCCGTCCGCATCGACGAACAGGTTCTCGCCGGCCCGCACCCCGATCAGCACGACCGGAGCGACCTTGCCGTCCCGATTGCGCGTGAAAACGAT
>DAOLKI010000285.1:2677-4099 GCA_035331665.1 Rhodocyclaceae bacterium | reverse complement strand
GCCCGGGACCTGGCCCTGCTGGCCCGCGCGGTGATCCGCGACTTTCCGGATTTCTACCCCTTGTATTCCACCCGGGAATACACCTACAACAAGATCACCCAGCCGAACCGCAACCGCCTGCTGTGGCTGGATCCGACGGTGGACGGCGTCAAGACCGGCCATACGGAGTCGGCCGGCTACTGCCTGATCTCCTCGGCGAAGCGCGGGCCGCGCCGGCTGGTCTCCGTCGTCCTCGGGACGGCTTCCGATTCGGTGCGCGCCCAGGAGTCCCTGAAGGTGCTCAACTTCGGCTTCCAGGCCTATGATGCCGTCAAGCTCTACGACAAGGGCCAGGCGGTCTCCAGCCTGCGCGTCTACAAGGGCCAGGCCAACACCGTCAAGGCGGGCTTCGACGACGACTTCGTGCTTTCCCTGGGCAAGGGGGTCGCGGACCGGTTGCGCGTGCAGCTGGTCAGCCAGCAACCCCTGATGGCGCCCGTGCGCAGGGGCCAGGTGCTGGGGACCCTGAAGGTCCTTGTGGACGAGAAGCCCATCGGCGAATACGCCGTCACGGCGCTGGAAGACGTGCCGCAGGCGGGCATCATCGGCCGCGCCTGGGACAGCCTGCGTCTGTTCTTCGAATGAACGCCTTGCCGCACAGCCGCGCGGGCGCGGCGCAAGGGGTGCCGCCGACGATCCGCTCGGCATGCCCGGACCGGCCGCCCAATGGTTGCCCAATCGCACGCGGAACCGTCTCGCGCCGCGGTGCCCCGCGTGCGGCCACGGCGCGATCGCGACTGTCCGGATGAATCCATCGGTTTATCTGAACGGCGGATTCGTGTCCCTGGCCGAGGCGCGGGTGCCGGTCATGGACCGGGGTTTCCTGTTCGGTGACGGCGTCTACGAGGTCGTTCCGGTGTATTCCCGCCGGCCCTTCCGCCTCGACGAGCACCTGGACCGCCTGGACAGGAGCCTCGCCGGCATCCGCCTGGACAATCCCCTGTCCCGGCAGGCCTGGCGGGAAGTCGTCGGGAGGATCGTCGCCGAGGCGGCCTGGGACGACCAGTCCGTCTACATCCAGATCACGCGCGGGCCCATGGAAACTCGCAACCACGCCTTTCCGACGACCGTGCGGCCGACGGTCCTGGTGATGCCCGAACCGCTGCTCACGCCGCCGCAGGCCCAGCGCGACGCCGGGGTCGCCGCCGTCTCGGCGGCGGACATCCGCTGGTTGCGCTGCGACCTGAAGGCGACCTCGCTGCTCGCCAATTGCCTGCTGCGCCAGCATGCGGTGGAGGCGGGCTGCGCGGAGACCGTCCTGTTTCGCGATGGTTTCCTGACCGAGGGTGCCGCATCCAGCATCTTCGTCGTGCGCCAGGGAGGCCTGGTGGTGCCGCCCAAGGGCCACCTGATGCTGCCCGGCATCACCTACGACCTGGTCCT
>DAOLKI010000285.1:0-2577 GCA_035331665.1 Rhodocyclaceae bacterium | reverse complement strand
TGGTGCCGCCCAAGGGCCACCTGATGCTGCCCGGCATCACCTACGACCTGGTCCTCGAACTGGCGGCAAGGCACGGGTTGCCGGCCCAGGTGCGCGACGTCCTCGAGGCCGAGGTGCGCGCGGCGGACGAGCTCTGGATGTGCTCCTCCACGAAGGAGGTCCTGCCCATCGTCGCCCTGGACGGCAGCGCGGTCGGTGACGGGCGGCCCGGCCCGGTCTTCGCGAAAATGTACGCCTGGTACCAGGACTTCAAGCGGTCGGTCATGCGGGGCGCATGATGGCCGGCGATACGCTGCTCGAGTTTCCGTGCGACTTCCCCCTCAAGGTCATGGGGGCCGCCGGCGCGGGTTTTGCCCAGGCGGTGCTCGGGGTCGTGCTGCGCCACGCACCGGACTTCGACGCGGCGAGCATGGAGATGCGACCATCCCGGGGCGGCAACTACCTGTCGCTGACCTGCACGATCCGGGCGCGTTCCCGCGCCCAGCTCGATGCCCTGTACGGGGAATTGACGGCCCATCCCCTGGTGAAGATCGTCCTCTGATGGACGGCACGATCGTGCGCCGCCTCGGCCAGGCACCGTACGAGCCCACATGGCGGGCGATGCAGGAGTTCACCGCCAAGCGCGACGGCGGCACGCCGGACGAAATATGGCTTTGCGAGCACCCGCCGGTGTTCACCCTGGGCCAGGCCGGACGGACCGAGCACCTGTTGCGCGACGTGGGCATCCCGGTGGTGAAGATCGATCGCGGCGGACAGGTTACCTACCACGGTCCCGGCCAGGTGGTGGCCTACCTGCTGCTCGACCTGCGTCGGCGCGACCTGAAGGTGCGCGAACTGGTGCACCGCATGGAACAGGCAGTCATCGCGGCCCTGGCCGGCTGGGGCCTGCGCGGCGAGCGCCTGGCCGGGGCTCCCGGCGTCTATGTGAAGGGTGCGAAAATAGCGGCCCTCGGCCTGCGGGTGCGCAATGGCTGCAGCTACCATGGCCTGGCCCTGAACGTGGATATGGACCTGTCGCCGTTCGCGGCGATCAATCCCTGCGGCTACGAGGGCATGCCGGTGACGAGCCTGCGCCTGCTGGGCGTGCAGGCGACCCCGGCGGCGGCCGGCGAGGTCCTGCTGGCGGCCCTCGCGACGCAGCTTGCACCCTGCACCACCCGATAGCGCATCACCCGGTCATTCACTGAGGAAGCACCATGTCCCTGGTTCTCGGCATCGCCAACACCTCCCACGACTCCTCGGCCGCCCTGTTTCGCGACGGTCGCCTGGTCGCCGCCATCTCCGAGGAGCGCCTGTCGCGCATCAAGTGCGACGGCGGCGCCATTCCCGAGCGGGCCATCGACGGGGTGCTGCAGGAGGCGGGCGCCACCCGCCGCGACGTGACGGCCATCGGCCTGATCTATGCCGACTTCCCCGAGGAATACTTCATCCGCCCCAATGCCCTCAAGGAACTGGAGCGCAAGCTTTCCCGGCTGCGCCGGCGGCTGGTCGGCGGCGGCGAGAACCGCATGGTATGGGCCAACCACGTGCTCAAGGAGGCCATGGCCGCCGGGGTCCCCATGGAGCAATGCTTCCGCCGCGAGCTGTTCCTGGAGCGCGAAGGCTTCGACAAGGCCACCCGCATCGCCTTCTTCGACCACCACGACATCCACGCCCATCTGGCCGCCTTCTATTCGGGCTTCGGCGACTGCTCGGTGATCACCATGGACGGGGAGGGAGACCTGGAGGAATGCCACACCTCGTCCCTGTTCCGCGGCGGCCGCCACCAGCGCTGCCATGTGACCACCGGCGTCGCCAACTCGGCGGGCCATTTCTACATGGCCATCACCCAGCTCCTCGGCTTCCGGCCCCTGCGCCACGAGGGCAAGGTCCTCGGGCTCGCCGCCTTCGGCGACCCCAAGCCCCTCTACGAAGCCTTCAGCAAGGCCCTGCGCCTGTCCCCGGAGGGCACCCGCCTGCTCTCCGATTTCCGCGGCGACGACGAGCGCTTCGACTACCTGAAACGGGCCATCCAGGGGTTCAGCCGGGAACAGGTGGCCGCCGCCGCCCAGCAGGTCCTCGAGGACACGGTGGTGCCGCTCGCCCGCAACCTGGTGCGCGAGACGGGGCTGCCGCGCGTGGCCCTGAACGGCGGCGTCTTCGCCAACGTGAAGCTGAACCAGCGCATCGCGGCCCTGCCCGAGGTGGAGCGGATCTTCGTCTTCCCGGGCATGTCCGACACCGGCAATTCAGTGGGCGCCGCCCTGATGATGCAGGACCTGCTGGAGCCGGGTTTCCTGGCCCGGGGCCAGCACCGGCTGCGCGACGTGTATTGGGGCCCGCAGGCGACGGACGAGGAGATCGAAGAGGAACTCAAGCTCCAGAACCTTCCCTACGAGAAACTGTCGGAAGAGCAGATCATCGAGCGGGCGGCCCAGGCCATCGCCAAGGGCGACGTGGTCGGCTGGTTCCAGGGCCGCATGGAATTCGGCCCCCGCGCCCTGGGCAACCGCTCCATGGTGGGACGGCCGACGGACGCCGAGATCAACAAGACCCTGAACGACCGCCTGGAGAGGACCGAGTTCATGCCCTTCGCGC
>DAOLKI010000284.1:0-4113 GCA_035331665.1 Rhodocyclaceae bacterium | reverse complement strand
ATCGAGTTCCTCCCCGCGAGGGGAGGTTAGGAGGGGCGGGCCAATCTACCCAGGCGGTGGAGGCGCAGCCTCCACCGCCCCTTCCAGGAACTCCACCAGGCTCACCAGCATGCCGGCCGTTGCGCCCCAGATGTAATAGCCCTGCCAGGGCATCGCCCAGTATTCCCGCATGGCGCCCCGTATCTCCAGCTTGTGCCGCTGGTGGTTGGTCCGGTCGAGCAGGAAGGCAAGCGGCGGTTCGAAGACCTCGGCCACCTCGAAATCGTCCAGTTTCAGGTCCAGCGGGGGATGCACCAGGCCGACGATCGGGGTGACGCTGAATCCCGTGCCGGTGCGGTATTCGGGGAGCCGGCCCAGGATTTCCACCTGCCGGGGATCGAGGCCGACCTCCTCCTGCGCTTCCCGCAGGGCGGTGGCCTCCGGGTGCGGATCGGATTCCTCGCTGCGCCCGCCGGGGAAGCTCACCTGTCCGGCATGATCCTTCAGGTGGGCCGTGCGCTGGGTGAGCAGCACCGTGACGCCGCTGTCGCGGGCCACCAGCGGCACGAGGACGGCCGCCGGCGTCAACGCGCCGTCCGGGACGCCGGACTCCAGCACCACATGGGTCGGCACGGCCCGGGAGAAGCACGCGCGCAGCCAGGAAACCGTCGCCCGCATGGTCAGAAGCGCTGCTTCAGGGTGAGCGTGGAGCCGTCGCGCCGCATTTCCATCCGGTTCAGGAAGCTCATGCCGAGCAGGGCGAAGGGCATGTCCTGTTCATGGACCGCACCGTCCACGTCGTGCAGCGTGACCTCGCCGATCTTCACGGTGTTCAGCTTGACGCGCCAGACCCGGGCGATGCCGTTCGCCGTCTGCGTGGCCCCGGCCTGGCCGAGTTCGTAACGGATGCCGGCCCGGCGGGCATCCGCCGCGCCCAGCGACACCACCGTCGCGCCCGTATCCACGAGGAATTTCGTGGTCGAACCGTTGACGCTGCCTGTAGCCAGGAAATGGCCGCGGCTGTCCGCGGTCAAGGTGATGGTGGCGGCACCGGACTCCTTCGCCGTGTAGGCCTGCTGGCCGAGCCGGATGCGTTGCCTTTGCCCGTCCACCTCGACGATGGCCACCGATTCCTCGACGGCCAGCAGCCTGACCCCGTCGACGCTGGCGCCCACCGCCAGGGTACGCGGCCTTCCGCCGTTCACCTGCAGGACCGCCTTCCCGGCCGAGAGGCCGACGACTTCCACGTCGGTGGCCCGCGCGGACGGCGCAGACAATGCACACAGCATCGACAGGCATGCCGCTCGGGCCACGGGAGTACAATCCCGTCTTCGCACCGCAATTTCGGCCGCCATGGATCCCGTCGCAATCTTTCGTCATAGTCCCGGGGAGGGACCGGGCTATTTTGCCACATTCCTGGAGGCCCGCTCCCTGCCCTGGACCCTCGTCCGCGTCGATGAAGGCGCGCCGGTGCCACCGTCCCCGGACGGCTTCTCCGGGCTCTGCTTCATGGGCGGTCCGATGAGCGTGAACGACGACCTGCCCTGGATACCGCCGGTGCTCGAGCTGATCCGCCGGGCGGTGGCGGAGGGCGTTCCCGTCATCGGGCACTGCCTGGGTGGCCAGCTCATGTCCAAGGCCCTCGGCGGCCGGGTGACCCGCAACCCGGTCAAGGAGATCGGATGGGGCACGGTGGGCACGGTCGGCGCCGGCGGCGACTGGCTCCCCGCCACGCCGCCCTTCGAGGCCTTCCACTGGCACGGCGAAACCTTCACGATTCCCGACGGGGCGACGCGCATCCTGGAAAGCCGCTTCTGTCCGAACCAGGCCTTCGTGCTCGGCCCGCATCTGGGCATGCAATGCCACGTGGAAATGACCGAGGCGCTGATCCGCCTGTGGAACCGCCAGTGGGCGGCGGAAAGCGCCGTCCCGTCCGATTCCGTGCAGACGCCGGAGCAGATGTACCGGGACATGGATGCCCGCATCGCGGCGATGCGGGCCGTCGCGGACCGCCTCTACGGGCGGTGGATCGCGGGACTGCGCGGATAAGACCGGGCGGCCCCGCGGTGCAGGCAGGGGCGAATCAGTCCCGGAAGTTGCCGTAGGTCAGCGGGTAGTCCGTCACGGACTTCCTGACCAGCGCGATCGCTTCCTGGAGCAGGTCGCGCTTGGCGCCGGTGACCCGCACCGCGTCGCCCTGGATGGTCGCCTGGACCTTGAGCTTGCTGTCCTTGATCATCTTGACGATCTTCTTGGCCAGTTCGCTCTCGATGCCCGTCTTGACCTTCATTTCCTGCTTCGCCTTGTTGCCGGAAACCGACTGGATCGGGCCGATGTCCAGGCGCTTCGTGCTCTCCCGGTCCTTCTTCTCCATTTCCGGGAACAGGATGTCCTTGACCTGCCCGACCTGGAATTCCGAGTCGCCGTGGACGGTGATGGTCTTGTCCTTCTCGTTGAGTTCCAGGCGGGCCGAGGTGCCCTTGAAGTCGTAGCGGTTGCCGACGTGCCGGCCCGCCACGTCGACGGCGTTCTTGAGGGCCACCAGGTCGGCTTCGGAAGTGATGTCGAAGGAAGGCATTCGTCTTCTCCTTTCAGACCAGGCCCGCCACGCGGCCTCGCCGGTCGGCCGGGGGATGCCCGGCCGGGCCGATGTCAGCCGAAATGGCAGATGTAGTGGTAGGGCTCGCCGCTCACCTCGATGTCGAAGCTCGAGTTGCCCGGCACGTGGAAGCTCTGGCCGGGACCGGCGGACGTCCACCCGGCCTCGCCCTTCAGCCGGTAGCGGCAGGCGCCGGCGACGGTTTCCATGATTTCCGGCGCCCCGGTATTGAAGGTGAGGACCGACGGCAGGATGACGCCGACGCTCTTCTTCGTGCCGTCGGCGAACTGGACGGTGTGGCTCACGCACTTGCCGTCGAAATAGACGTTGGCCTTCTTGACCACGCTGACGTTGTCGAACTGGCTCATTTCATATCCCCCACAGTTTCTGGATGATGCCCTTGGCCACGAAGCCCAGCATGCCGAAGGCCAGGACGAAGAACAGGATGAAGGTGCCCAGCTTGCCGGCTTTCGCCTTGTAGGCCAGCTCGCCGATGATGAACAACATGTAGAGCATGAAGGCGCCGAGGCCGAAGGTCATGCCCCATTCCGCCACCTGCTCTTCCGATAGACCGAACATCTCAGACCCCGCGCGAGGCGCCCGGATGGCGCCGGCCGGGCCGGCGCCCCGGAACCGCCATCACTTCTTCCCGCGCTTTCCCGTCGCCCGCCGGACCCGGGCGTTCTCCGCGATGCGCATGCGCAGGGCATTGAGCTTGATGAAGCCGCCGGCGTCCCGCTGGTCGTAGGCCCCCGCATCGTCCTCGAAGGTGGCGATGGTGGGGTCGAACAGCGAATCGGTCTTCGAGTCGCGCCCCACGACGATGACGTTGCCCTTGTACAGCTTGAGCCGGACGCTGCCGTTCACCGTCTGCTGCGTGTGGTCGATCAGCACCTGCAGGGCCTGGCGTTCCGGGCTCCACCAGTAGCCGTTGTAGACCAGGCTCGCGTAGCGCGGCATCAGGTCGTCCTTGAGATGCGCCACCTCCCGGTCCAGGCAGACCGATTCGATCGCCCGGTGGGCCTTGAGCAGGATGGTGCCCCCCGGGGTCTCGTAGCAGCCGCGCGACTTCATGCCGACGTAGCGGTTCTCCACCAGGTCCAGACGGCCGATGCCATGCTTGCCGCCCAGCTGGTTCAGGGTGGCGAGCAGGTCGTGGGCCTTCATCTTCCTGCCGTCGATGGCCACCAGATCGCCCTGCCGGAACTCCAGGTCCAGGTATTCGGCCTTGTTGGGCGCCTTCTCGGGCGAGACCGTCCAGCGCCACATGGATTCCTCGGCCTCGGCCGCGGGGTCCTCCAGGTGCCGTCCCTCGTAGGAGATGTGCAGCAGGTTGGCATCCATCGAATACGGGGAGCCGCCCTTCTTGTGCTTCATCTCCACGGGGATGCCGTGCTTCTCGGCATAGGCCATCAGCTTCTCGCGGGAAAGCAGGTCCCATTCGCGCCACGGGGCGATGATCTTCACGTTGGGCATCAGGGCGTAGGCGCCGAGCTCGAAGCGCACCTGGTCGTTGCCCTTGCCGGTGGCGCCGT
>DAOLKI010000283.1:0-4113 GCA_035331665.1 Rhodocyclaceae bacterium | reverse complement strand
AGCGCGCGAACGTGCTTGACGTACCCTTCCTGCTGGCAACCCAACTCGAGTCCTACACCCAGTTCCTGCAGGTGGACGTGCCCCCGGCACAACGTCGCGTCCAGGGCCTGCAGGCGGCCTTCGGCTCCATCTTCCCCATCGTCTCCCATTCGGGCAACGCCCGCCTGGAATTCGTCGAGTACAAGCTCGGCGAGCCGGCCTTCGACGTCAAGGAATGCCAGCAGCGCGGCCTGACCTTCGCGTCGCCCCTGCGCGCCAAGGTGCGCCTGGTGATCCTCGACCGGGAGACGGGCAACCAGAAGATCAAGGAAGTGAAGGAGCAGGAGGTTTACATGGGCGAAATCCCGCTCATGACGACCACCGGTTCCTTCATCATCAACGGCACGGAGCGGGTCATCGTCTCCCAGCTGCACCGCTCGCCGGGGGTCTTCTTCGAGCACGACCGGGGCAAGACCCATAGTTCCGGGAAGCTCCTGTTCTCCGCCCGCATCATCCCCTACCGGGGCTCCTGGCTCGACTTCGAGTTCGATCCGAAGGACTTCCTGTATTTCCGGGTGGACCGCCGGCGGAAGATGCCCGTGACCATCCTTCTGAAGGCCATCGGGATGGACAGCGAGCAGATCCTGTCCACCTTCTTTGAATTCGACACCTTCCACCTGTCCGCCCGCGGGGCGAGCTTCGAGGTGGTTCCCGAGCGCCTGCGCGGCGAGACGGCAAAGTTCGACATCCTCGATTCGCACGGCAAGGTCGTCGTCGCCAAGGACAAGCGCATAACGGCGAAGCACATCCGCGAGCTTGCCGATGCCGGGATCAAGCAGATTCCAGTGCCGGACGATTTCCTGGTCGGCCGCGTCAATGCCCGCAGCGTGGTGGCGCCGGAGACCGGCGAGATCCTGGCCCATGCCAACGAGGAGATCACCGAGGCCCTGGTCAAGAAGCTGATCGACGGCGGGGTGCCGAACCTGAACACCCTGTATGTGAACGATCTGGACCGCGGCCCCTACATCTCCTCGACGCTGCGTACCGACGAGACGGCGGACCAGTGGGCCGCCAAGGTGGCCATCTACCGCATGATGCGTCCGGGCGAGCCGCCCACCGAGGAGGCGGTGGAAACCCTGTTCCACGGACTCTTCTACTCGGAGGAACGCTACGACCTTTCGGCGGTCGGCCGCATGAAGTTCAATCGCCGCGTCGGCCGTCCCGAACTGGAGGGGGCCGGCACGCTTTCCAACCAGGATATCGTCGATGTCATCCGCATCCTCGTGGAACTGCGCAATGGCCGCGGCGAGATCGACGATATCGACCACCTGGGCAACCGCCGGGTCCGCTCCGTCGGCGAACTGGCCGAGAACCAGTTCCGTGCCGGCCTTGTCCGCGTCGAGCGGGCCGTCAAGGAGCGCCTGAACCAGGCCGAGTCGGACAACCTGATGCCCCATGACCTGATCAACGCGAAGCCCATCTCGGCGGCGATCAAGGAGTTCTTCGGCTCCAGCCAGCTCTCCCAGTTCATGGACCAGACCAATCCGCTGTCCGAGATCACGCACAAGCGGCGCGTCTCGGCGCTGGGCCCCGGCGGCCTGACCCGGGAACGGGCCGGCTTCGAGGTCCGCGACGTGCATCCGACCCACTACGGGCGGGTCTGCCCGATCGAGACGCCGGAAGGCCCGAACATCGGCCTGATCAATTCCCTGGCCCTCTACGCGCGCACCAACCAGTACGGCTTCATGGAGACGCCCTACCGCAAGGTGACGGACGGCCACGTGACCGACGAGATCGAGTTCCTGTCGGCCATCGAGGAGGGCAACTACGTCATCGCCCAGGCCAACGCGCAGCTCGACAAGAAGGGCAAGCTCACCGACGAACTGGTGTCCTGCCGCTTCAAGGGCGAATTCGAGCTGAAGGAGCCCCCGGAGGTCCAGTACATGGACGTGGCGCCCGGCCAGATCGTGTCCGTCGCGGCCTCCCTGATCCCCTTCCTCGAGCACGACGACGCGAACCGCGCGCTGATGGGCGCCAACATGCAGCGCCAGGCGGTGCCTTGCCTGCGCCCCGAGAAGGCCCTCGTCGGGACGGGCATCGAGCGCACCGTCGCGGTCGACTCGGGCACGGCCGTGCAGGCCCTGCGCGGCGGCGTGGTGGACTACGTGGATGCGAACCGCATCGTCGTTCGCGTCCATGACGCGGAGACCGTGCCGGGCGAGGTGGGTGTCGATATCTACAACCTGACCAAGTACACCCGTTCCAACCAGAACACCAACATCAACCAGCGGCCGGTCGTCAAGGTCGGCGACGTGATCGCCAAGGGCGACGTGGTGGCCGACGGGGCTTCCACCGACCTCGGCGAGCTCGCCCTGGGGCAGAACATGCTGGTGGCCTTCATGCCTTGGAACGGCTACAACTTCGAGGACTCCATCCTGATCTCGGAACGGGTGGTGGCCGATGACCGTTTCACCTCCATCCACATCGAGGAACTCACCGTCGTGGCCCGCGACACCAAGCTGGGACCCGAGGAGATCACGCGCGACATCGCCACGCTGGGCGAGGCCCAGCTGGGCCGCCTCGACGAGTCCGGCATCGTCTACATCGGTGCCGAGGTGGAGGCCGGTGACGTCCTGGTCGGCAAGGTGACGCCCAAGGGCGAGACCCAGCTGACCCCCGAAGAGAAGCTGCTGCGCGCAATCTTCGGCGAGAAGGCCTCCGACGTGAAGGACACCAGCCTGCGCGTGCCCTCCGGCATGTCCGGCACGGTCATCGACGTCCAGGTCTTCACCCGCGAGGGCATCCAGCGCGACAAGCGTGCCCAGAGCATCATCGACGACCAGTTGCGCGGCTACAAGCAGGATCTGGCCGACCAGATGCGCATCGTCGAGCGCGACACCTTCGCCCGGATCGAGAAGCTGCTGATCAACAAGACGGCCGCCAAGGGGCCGCGCAAACTGGTCAAGGGCACCCGCATCACCAAGGAGTACCTGGATTCCCTCGAGCACTACCACTGGTTCGACATCGCCCTCGTCGAGGAAGACGCGCAGCAGCAGCTGGAGAACCTGCGCGACAGCCTGGACCACACGCGGCGCGATTTCGACGTGGCCTTCGAGGAAAAGCGCAAGAAGCTGACCCAGGGCGACGAACTGCCCCCGGGCGTCCAGAAGATGGTCAAGGTCTACCTGGCCGTGAAGCGCCGCCTGCAGCCGGGGGACAAGATGGCCGGCCGGCACGGCAACAAGGGTGTCGTGTCCAAGATCGTGCCCGTCGAGGACATGCCCCACATGGAGGACGGCATGCCGGTGGATATCGTGCTCAATCCGCTGGGCGTTCCTTCGCGGATGAACATCGGCCAGATCCTGGAAACCCACCTGGGCTGGGCGGCCAAGGGCCTCGGCCGGCGCATCGACGTGATGCTGCGCGAGCAGGCCAACCTGGCCGAGGTCCGGAAAGTCCTCGACCGGATCTACAACGCGAATGGCCGGGGTGAGGATCTTTCCGACCTGGCCGACGCGGAAGTCGTGGAACTGGCCGGAAACCTGCGCGGCGGGGTACCCTTTGCCACGCCGGTGTTCGACGGCGCCAAGGAGGAGGAGATCAAGGCCATGCTGGATCAGGCCTATCCCGACGAAGTGGCCGGCGGTCTCAAGCTCACGGCCGCCAAGACCCAGGCCACCCTGTACGACGGCCGTACCGGCGAGGCTTTCGAGCGTCCGGTGACCGTCGGCTACATGCACGTGCTGAAGCTGCACCACCTGGTGGACGACAAGATGCACGCGCGCTCCACCGGTCCCTACAGCCTCGTGACGCAGCAGCCCCTGGGCGGCAAGGCCCAGTTCGGCGGCCAGCGCTTCGGCGAAATGGAAGTCTGGGCGCTGGAAGCCTATGGCGCGTCCTACACCCTGCAGGAAATGCTCACCGTCAAGTCGGACGACGTCACGGGCCGGACCAAGGTGTACGAGAACATCGTCAAGGGCGAGCACAAGATCGACGCCGGAATGCCGGAATCCTTCAACGTGCTGGTGAAGGAGATCCGTTCCCTGGCGATCGACATCGACCTGGAACGCTACTGAGAGACCCGATAGGAGATAAGCGATGAAAGCACTGCTCGACCTCTTCAAGCAGGTTACT